>JAEZHL010000373.1 GCA_023416575.1 Pseudomonadota bacterium | reverse complement strand
CGGCTCTGCGGAAACTGGCAATGGCTGCATCCGTGCGGCCGAGGGCTTGCTCCACTTCACCCTTCGCCCATTGGACGTCGGCATTGTTGGCGTCGATGCGGAGCGCCTTCTCGATCTCGGTCAAGCCGAGCTCCGGCTGCCCGGTCTGCTTATAGAGCCAGGCACGGTAGGCAAATGCCTCGACGCAACGCGGGTCGATCTCGATCGCCTTGGCGAGTTCGCCCTCCGCCTCCTCGAAGGCATCGAACCGTGCCAGGGCCAAGCCGCGGCCAGCGAGCGCCCGGGCGCTCTGCGGCGCAAGCTCGACCGCGCGGGTGAAGTCCCTGAGGCCCGAAGCCATGTTGTCCGCGAGGCGGTAGGCATGGCCGCGGTCGACGTACAACTCGGCGTTCTCCGGCTCGAACGCGATGGCGCGGCTCAAGTCCTCGATGGCCTCGTCGAAACGCTCGACCTGCATGGCCGCCTGCGCCCGCGCCCGGTATGCGGCCGCGGACCGGTTGTCGGATGACACGGCGCGGGTGAAGTCACGCAGGGCGGCAAAGGGCCGTTGCTCGTCGAGCAGCGCGCGGCCGCGTCCCGTCAGCGATGCCGTGTTCTGGGGCATCAGCGTGATGGCGCGCGTGTAGTCCTTCACCGCCGGGGCCGTCTGGCCAAGCTTGAGCAGCGCGGTGGCGCGGTTGTTGTAGGCTGCGGCGTAGCCAGGGGAGAGCGCGATGGCGCGGTCGAAATCCTTCAGGGCTTCCTGGAGCAGCCCGAGCGCCAGCAGAGCATTGCCGCGGTTGTTGTAGACCGGAGCATATTCCGGGAACAGCTGAACCGCGCGGTTGTAGTCATCGAGGGCCGCCTTGTGCTGGCCGAGCCGGGCATTAGCGACGCCGCGGTCGTTGAGGATCGCCGCCCGCCGGTCGTTGGCGATGGTCGCATCCTGCAGCGCCTCGGTGTAGGCGGCAACGGCCTGCTCGACATTGCCGCGGAGGAGGGCGGTCGCCGCCTCCTGGGCCTTGGCGGCCGCGATCTCCCCTGCCGCCAAAGCGGGTCGCTCGGCCAGAAGAACGAGCGCCAGCGCCACGGCGGCAGTTCGGATGGCGGTCGGCTTCCGCATGTCGACTCCAGATGCTCAGGTTCGCCCGCTATCCCCGTCCGTCAGGACTATAACGCAACGCAGCGGAAAACCGATAGGCTCGCTCGGAGCTTCCTTTCCGGGATGGCGCTGAGGGTGATGACACCCTCAACGCCTCAGGCCGACCATGACGGCAGCGAACGGGCTCAGCGGCCCGCGATGTCGGCGATGGCCTTGCCGAGATCGGTGGTCGATGCCTTGCCGCCCATATCCGGCGTCAGCGCCTCCTGAGCGCGGATGACCTCCTCGATGGCGCTGACGATGGCATCGCCTGCTTCCTTATGGCCGAGGTGGTCCAGCATCATGGCACCGGACCAGATCTGGCCGATCGGGTTGGCGATGCCCTTGCCGGCGATGTCCGGCGCCGAGCCGTGCACCGGCTCGAACATGGAGGGATACTCCCGCTCCGGATTGATGTTGGCGCCCGGCGCGATGGCGATGGTCCCGGTCGTTGCCGGGCCGAGGTCGGACAGGATGTCGCCGAACAGGTTCGAGCCGACGATGACGTCGAACCACTGCGGGTTGCGCACGAGGTGGGCGGTCAGGATGTCGATATGGAACTGCTGCGTCTTGACCTCGGGATACTCCTTGGAGACGGCGGCGAACTTCTCGTCCCAGTAGGGCATCGAGATGGAGATGCCATTCGACTTGGTGGCCGACGTCACCTCGCGCCGCTTGCGCGTCATCGCAAGGTCGAACGCGTAGCGCATGGCGCGCTCGCAGCCCTTCTTGGTGAAGACGGCCTGCTGGATGGCCGACTCGAGCTCGGTGCCTTCGTACATCCGGCCGCCGATCGAGGAATACTCACCCTCGTTGTTCTCGCGCACGATCCAGTAGTCGATCTCGCCGGGCTTGCGGTCCGCGAGGGGTGACTTCAGACCCTCGAACATGCGGACCGGCCGCAGGTTGATGTACTGCTGGAAGTTGCGGCGGATGGGGATAAGGAGGCCCCAGAGGGAGACGTGATCGGGAACGCCGGGATAGCCGACGGCGCCGAGGAAGATGGCGTCATAGGGACGGAGCTGGTCGAGACCGTCGGCGGGCATCATGGTGCCGGTCTTCTTGAACCGCTCGCAGTTCCAGTCGAAGTGGTCCCACTGGAACTCGAGGTCGAAGCGCCGGCCGACCGCCTCGAGCACGCGCAGTCCCTCCGGCACCACCTCGTTTCCGATGCCGTCGCCCGGGATGACGGCTATTTTCATCTTGTTGGACTTTGCCTGCTGACCCATTCCACTTGTCATCCCGGACTGCTCCACTTTCCCTTATGGCCGGAACGAGCCTCCGGCCGCGTTGTCTTGAAGAGAACCGAAATCGGCTCTCCCGTGCACCGGGTGTTTAGCCGAGTTGAAGCCGTCCGCCAATCAGGGGAAGAGGTGTGCCCAGGGATCAACCGCCGCCAGCTGCGAGATGACGGCGCAGCAGCCGCGCGGGTGCGCGCTCCAGGAAACGCGCCAGCGCACTCTCGTGGGCGCCGAGACCACGCCTCGCCGGGGCTCCGCGCCGCCAGCGGCGCTCCAGCTGCCCGGTCTCGAAGGATGTCAGAACAATGTCGTGCACGTAGCTTTTGCGCGCGATCGTGGCCGTGTTGCCGAGCATGGCCGCAACCTCCTTCACCACGCTCACGATCTGCCGGTTGCGCTTGCGATCGGACGCCTCCGGCTTGAGGGCCGCAAGGCGATCGCCGGCGAGCGCGGTTGCGTGGAAGGTGCGGAAGTCCTTGGCGCTCACCCTGCGGCCGGAGATCGTCGACAGGTAGGCATTGATCGCGCGCGCATCGATGTTGTGTAGGGTGCCGGCGTCGGTCCGGTAACAGAAGAGCCGCCGCCCCGGCAGCTTCTTCAGGCGCCGCAACGCGCGCGACAGCGCCGCAGCCATCACCTCGCTCTGATGCTCCTTGCCGCCCTTGGCCGGAAAGCAGAGCAGGATGCGCTCGCCCTCGATCCGCACGTGTGTGTGCCGCAGGGTACACGCACCCCGCGCGCCGGTGCGCTTGAGATGTGTCTCCTCGCCGACGCGGATCGCCGTTTCGTCGATGAGCGCGACACAGGCCGAGACGGCGAGCGCGAAGGAGCCCGGGCGCGCCGCGAGGTCGCGTTTGACCGCACGGCGGATTGCGGGAAGCGCCTTGGCGAATTCCATCAGGCGCTTTGCCTTGCGTTGCTCGCGCAGCTCCTCCCAGAGAGGGTGGTAGATGTATTGGGTGCGCCCCGCCTCGTCGCGCCCCTTCGCCTGGATATGCGCCATCGGATCGGCCGCGATACGCACGTCCTGCCAGGCGGGCGGAATGACCAGCCGCTGGATGCGGGTGCGCGTGGCGGCGTCCCGGATCAGCTCGCCGTGCATCAGGTACGAGAAGCCGTTCCCATGCTTGCGGCGCTCGATGGGGGCCGTATCCGGGGACAGGTACCTCAGACCGAGCCGGCGCGCTGCCTTCCGCACGCTGGTGTCAGCGATCATGCCTGCATGAGTTTCCATGGTGCCGGATAACAACGGCCGCGCCGGCGTGCGGGTTCCGGCTGACAGCCGAGCACCCGGCGTTGGCGTCAGGCGGTCAGCGCGAGGACGATGAGCAGCAGCCCCGTGGCGGCCAGCGCAGCGGTCCAGATGAGGTCGAGATTGATCCAGGCACTGCGCAGGACCGCAAGACCGATCCACTCGTAAACCAGCATCGCGATCGTGCCGGTCATCAGCAGCATCGCAAGCGTGTGGACGGTCACGGCGGCAAGGACGATGGCGGCCGAGCCGGTCGCGGTGATCTCGGCCATGGGGCCTTGGCTGAGGCACAGCGGCATTAGCGCGGGCAGCAGCATCAGCCCGGCTCCGTGCCCCGTCGCCATCAGAAACGACCAGAGAAAGAGCCCAGCCTGTCCGGTCCGCATCCCGACGCGAATACGGTGCTGGTGCCCGAAGAGCTGGGAATAGATGGCCCAGCCGATCAGGAGCACGCCGGCACCGATCTGGATTACCGTCTCGTCGAGCAGCACGCCCGCCATCACGAAAATACCTGCGACGAGGAGGATCGAGAGCGCGTGTCCGAGGGCGATCGGGATGAGGGAGAGCAGCACCGTCGCGCGGCTCTGTCGATGCAACCCGAGTGCGACCGCGAACAGCCATCCCATGGCCGGGTTGAGGCCGTGGAACGCCCCGAGCCCGACCAGCGCCAGCCAGGGCCACAGGTCAGCCATGGACGGCCGTCCGAACCGGCAGCATGCCGCCCGTAGTGCTCACGGATAGCAGTAGGAATCCGACGAGCAATCGCCACCTTCGAGCCGGATCTGGTGCGCGCGATGCGACTTGGGCCATTCGACGAAGAACTTCTCGTCGAACGCGATGCCGCCGTCGGGGCCGGCATCGAGCTTCACCATCCAGCCCTCGAGACCGTTGTGGTAGAACTGGTCGTCAATGGCTCCATAGAGCGAGTTCGTGAAGTAGATCCGCCGGCCATCGCGGCTGATCTCGACCATCTGTGGACCGCCGGTGAGCGGCTTGCCATCGGCGCGGGGGTGCGTCGCGCGTGAGACGATGCCGCCGATGCGCACCTTGCCGGTCAGCTTCGGCTTCATGGGCTCGGAGACGTCGTACTGGAGGAGGTCGCCGGTTCCCCAACAGGAGACGTAGAGGAAGCGATCATCCATGGACAGATCGATGTCCGTGACGAGCGGCGGCACGGCCTTGAAACCTCGCAGCAGGGGTGGCAGCTGGTCGGGATCTGCCGGCTCGGCCGGGATGTCGATGATCTTGGTCACCGCCCAGTTCTCGCCCTCGCGATGCCACACCCAGATCGAGGAGGACAGGTCCTCCAGGCTCAGCACGCAGTTGACGAAGCCGTAGGCCTTGGTTGGATCGTGTGCCGGCCTCAGCTCGAAGACGAGCTGATATTTGTCGCCGAAATCGATGGTCTGCAGATGCTTGCGCGCGTTGAGATCCCAGAAATGCAGGCGCCGGCCGTACTTCGCTCCGAGCAGCAGCTCTGGGACGAGGCCGTTCTCGAAGCTCTCCGGCAGCCCCCACTCACTGGTGACCAGCGTGTCATAGCCCAGATGCCACCACGCATCATAGGCGAGCTGCTGCGGACCGCGCTCGATCTCCCAGCGTCCGCGCACGTCGAACGTCTCGGGGTCCATCAGGAAAATGCCCCCGGGCGCCTTGCCTTGGCCGTTGGCGAGCGAGGCGACGTAGATGCCCTCCGGGCCGCAGTGGATCGTGTGGGGGCGTGAATAGCCGGCCTTCTCGGCTAGCTCGCCCGGCTCGATGACCTTGACGATCTGCGGCTTTCTCGGATCAGCGCCGGTGTCGAGGATGTGAATGCGCGAGGAGCGTAGGCCCGGCACCACGAGATAACGGCGCTCCATGTGCGGATGCGGCGCATTCGGGCACAGGCAGGAGGAGCAGGCGTTCCAGCCGAAATGATGTAGCTCGTCGCCCGTATTCGGCATGGGGACCGCTTCCACGATCTTAGAATACGTCGGGGACGCAGGATCGACGTCCACGACGGCCAGCTCGTCCGGAACCTGGCGCGTCGGGTCGAAGGTCGCGACGTAGGCCAGCGTCTCCGC
>JAEZHL010000326.1 GCA_023416575.1 Pseudomonadota bacterium | reverse complement strand
CGTAAGGCGTGTGCAGCGACAGCGGCTGGTCCTCGCCGATACCGTGGATGCGCGTGAAGTTGCTCCGTGGCAGGTACGCGTCGCCGACGCGCTCCAGCTCGATCTCGCCGAGATCGCCATAGACCTTGTTCGTGCTGGCGAAGATGAAGGGGATAGGATCCCGCCGCAGACGCAGCGCCTCGAGAGTCAAGAGCGTGCCGCGCAGGTTGACGTCGAAGTCGCGATAAGGGACCTCGATGCTCGTCGTCACCGCGACCTGGGCGGCGAAGTGAAAGACGGCGCTCGCCTCCGCGACCGCAGCGGCGGTGGCACTCTCGTCGCGTACATCCGCCAGGACGGCGGAAACCCGCTTCGGATGCTGCCGCTTGAGCCAGGCGAGGTTCGCCTCGACGCCGGGTCGCACCAGCGCGTCGAGAATGAGGACGTCGTGACCCTCGCGCGCCAAGCGGTCGGCGAGGTTGCAGCCGATGAAACCCGCGCCGCCTGTCACGAGAACGGGTCGTCTCCAAGTGACGCTCGGTCCTCGCGGTTCGCTGCTGAAGCCGGCTGCCGTCATGCCACGAGGCCTCGCTGCTCCAGCTCTTCGCGCGCCTTCTGAACGCGGTCATGGGCTTCCTGGCTCGCGACCCATTGGGCGAGCTCGATCAGGCCTTCGGCGAAGTTGGAGCGTGGTACGAACCCCAGCTCGTTGCGGATCTTCGACACGTCCGCGAAGCAATGGCGGATGTCGCCCGTGCGCGCCTTGCCGGTGATCTCTGGCGCGATTTCGCGGTGCCCCATGGCGCCGGCCAGGAGATCGGCGATCTCGGCGATGGTGCGGTGCTCGCCGCTGCCGACGTTGTAAACTCTTCCGACGGCAGCTGGATGATCGAGGGCGAGCAGGAAGGCGCGGGCGACATCGCCCACATGAACGAAATCCCGACGCTGCTGCCCGTCCTCGAAGATCAGCGGACTGCGCCCGTTGAGGAGGCGCGAGGCGAAGATCGCGAGCACCCCGGTGTAGGGATTGGAAAGCGCCTGTCCGGAACCGTAGACGTTGAACAATCGGAGCGCGACGGCCTCCATGCCGTAGGCGGCAGCCATCATGAGCACCATGCGCTCCTGAACGTATTTGGTGAGGGCATAGACTGAGGCCAGGATCGGCCGTTTCCACTCGGGGGTCGGGACGGGAACCAGCGGCCGCCCATCCTCATCCAGTGGGTCCCAGATTGTGCTGCCGTTGGTCCGTCGCACCAGCCTCGGCGCATCCTCGATCAGCGTGCCGTCGGCATCACGATAGAGGCCTTCGCCATAGATGCTCATCGACGACGCAACCACGACCCGTTCGACGTGGTTTTCGATCAGTGCCTCGGTGAGGACTGCTGTTCCGCAATCGTTGGCGCTGACGTAGCGTTGGACCGCATACATGCTCTGGCCGACGCCGACCTCGGCCGCGAGATGGACGACCTTGTCGACGCGTTTGAGCGCGCGCCTGACGATGGTCGCGTCACGAATGTCTCCGATGATCGTTTCGATGTCGGGCCCAAGAAGCTGGGCGCTGGCCAATCGCCCGTGGACCTGCTCGTTGAGATTGTCGAGAACGCGGACCGTCGATCCACGCTCCAGAAGCGCCCGCGCGATGTGACGCCCGATGAAGCCACCGCCCCCGGTGATAAGCACTCGCTCTGTCATATCGTCCGGTCTCTCGTCTTACGCCTTGTGGGTGCGGTCGACGAGCTTGTTGAAGCGGCTCTTGTGGCCCGAGATTTCTTTTTGATAGAGAAAGGCAAGCTTTCTCTCATCGAAAATACGGAAGAATTCGTCCCAGGAGATCGGCTCCAGGTTTTCGTCCGGCTCTTGAAAATCGATCCGCAAGATACCGCCTTCACCGTGCGTTCTTACGACGGCAGGGCGGCCACCGCGTTCTTCCGCCCATTTCTGGATCTCGCCATGGTCGGTGGTGGTGGTTGCCTGTGACACGTGTGCTTCTCCCACACCGGTGCGTCGCCTGAGCATCAAAACGCATGGTCGGTCGCTTAGTTCCAGCAGCGGGCTCATGCGCGACATGAGGAAGCTGGCAGTCGCCAGTCTCACGCGGGGCGAAGGTGAGCGCCCGCCTGATGCCATTCCGGTTCAGCGGAACACATCGGCCGCTTGTGCGTTGCTCGGGAACTGTCGCGCCGAAGCCCAAGGCAGCCTCAGGCTGCTCCCGTTTCCATTTACGATGACGGAGCTTTCCGCCTTGTGCGCAAATAAAGTTCGCGTGGGGATCGTCGGTGTCGGAAACTGCGCCTCGTCGTTCGTGCAGGGTCTTGCCTATTACGCGGAGTGCGGCAACGCCGCGTCGGCGCCTGGCCTGATGAACTCCGATGTTGGCGGATACCGCGTCGAGGATATCGAAATCGCATCCGCATTCGATATCAGCGCGACCAAGGTCGGCCTCGATGTTGCAGACGCCGTGTTCGCGGCGCCAAATAACACGTTCCGTTTCGCAGCCGTCCCACGGACAGGTGCACCAGTGATGCGCGGGCCGGTGCTCGACGGGCTTGGCAAATTTCTGCAGGATGAGATCGAGGTATCCGATGGCGCGGAAGCGGATGTCGTGCGGGTATTGAAAACAACAAAAACTGAAATTCTCGTTTCCTATTTGCCCGTCGGATCGCAGAAGGCGACGGAATTTTATGCCGAATGCGCGCTCGAAGCGGGCTGCGCATTCGTGAATTGCGTGCCGGTCTTCATTGCCTCCGATCGCAATTGGCGCGGCC
>JAEZHL010000272.1 GCA_023416575.1 Pseudomonadota bacterium | reverse complement strand
CCATCTACACCGCGTATGCCTATTGGATCTTCCGCGGCAAGGTCCACGACGAGGGTTACCACTGATGAGGGACCCGGAACGATGGGGCGGCCCGGGTGGTCTCGGCTCACGGCTGTTCTGGTTCGTGGCGTTGTGGGTGGCAGGGGTCGCCGTCGTGGTCGGGATCGCCTATGCCATCCGGTTTGTTTTAGCATCCGTTTGACAAACCATCCGGCTACCACGCATTAACATCAGTTCGCTGAGCTGGTAGCATGTCGGTATTGAACAGCGAATATACTCACAATGAAGCCGCGGCACTTCGCGAAGCTGGAAAGCATCGTGTGGCCGAACTGACCAGTCTGCCCCACTGCGGCGGTACCGAGCAAAAAGCAGATGAACCCGAAGCGCGAGCAGATGGCGCTTCATCAAGACGGCCCGCGAACTAGGCTGCGATGAGGACGAAGCCTTCTATAAGGCTCTAGGCAAGGTATCGTCATCGCCCACGCCCAAGTCCGTCGAGAAGCGCAAGACCAAGCAGCCCCGCAAGTAGGCACTCAAGGTGAGTGCCTCTTCCTAACTGGCGCAAGGTCAAGGAGTCCTGGTCTGACTGCACCGAGATCGCCGACAACAGTTTCCTTATGAAACAGGAGGCGTTCGACGGTCGACTCGGGCTCCTGGAAATCAAACCGCTCGCCAGCAAGCCAACGCTGCAGGAACTTCCACTCCTCGTGCTTGTCCGCGAAGAGCACGTGAAAACCAGGTGCAACCCAAGGCATGGGCTTTACTCCGATTGTACCGCTACGTACCGGAAACACGGAGAATGTGATGCCAGACAAGCATACGATCTCAGAATACGAGCGGTTCATCAACACCCTGCCGCCCCCTATCGCCTGGCGGGGGCGGGGTGAATTGGGCGCTTGCCGGCTTCAGGTGCCGAGGGTGCCGGATTTGGCGCGATTGTAGCGGTCGCCGATCGCATTCCAGTTCACGACGTTCCACCATGCCTTCAGGTAGTCCGGCCGCCGGTTCTGATATTTGAGGTAATAGGCGTGCTCCCAGACGTCGTTGCCGAACAGGACGCGGCCTCCGTCCATGAGGGGCGTGTCCTGGTTGGGCCGGGTGACGAGCGCGAGCCGGCCGTCCTTGTCCGCCGTGACCATGACCCAGCCGGACCCGAAGACGCCCGCTCCTGCGGTGTTGAAGTCCTGCTGCAAGCGCTCCATGCCGCCGAGGTCGCGGTCGATGGCCGCCTGGAGCTCGGGGCTCGGAGTGCCGCCGTTGCCGGCTGGCGCAATTACCTCCCAGAACATGGTGTGATTGGCGTGGCCGCCACCGTTGTTGCGCACCTTGGTGCGGATGCTTTCCGGAACGCTGTTCAGGTTGGCGAGAATCTGCTCGATCGGCTGCTTCGCGAGCTCGCCTTGGTCCCGGACGGCGTCGTTGAGATTGTTGACATAAGCGGCATGATGGCGATCGTGGTGGAGTTCCATGGTCTGCGCATCGATGTTGGGCTCGAGGCTGTTCGCCGCGTAGGGCAGCGGCGGCAGCGTGAACGGGCCTTGTGTCGCCTGGCCCCAGCTGCGGTCGGTGACCACATAGGTGGAAAATGCAGCGGCGCCGACGAGGAATCCGCGACGATTGAGCGTGGGCATCTTTGAGCTCCGTCTAGTACTGGTGGAACGGCAGTCAGCGTGATGGCGGCGGCCACGCGTGGGCAGGCTCCAGCGCGGGCGGGCAGGCGGGTTCCAGCTCACCGGAACCGAGGAAGGAACGTAGGCAGATTGGGAATGGTTCGCATACGGCTCGATCGGGTGTTGGTTGACCGTGGTCTCGTGCCGACGCGCTCGCGCGCGCGGGACTTGATTGCGCGCGGCTGCGTGATGGTCGGCGGCGCCACGGCAACGAAGCCGGGGCAGGAGGTCGAGCCTGACGTGGACGTCGCGGTTTCGGACGACGTCGGTGCATATGTTTCGCGCGGGTCGCTGAAGCTGGCGGCGGCGCTGGCGCATTTCGGCTTCACGGCCGATGGCATCGCCGCGCTGGACGTCGGGGCTTCGACGGGCGGTTTCACGCAGGTGCTGCTCGAGGCGGGAGCCCGACGCGTCTATGCGGTCGACGTCGGTCGTGGTCAGCTGCATGAGTCGATCGCCGAGGATCCGCGGGTCGTGTCGCTCGAGGGCACGGATGCGCGCGGGCTCGATCCGCTGCAGATCCCGGAAGCCGTCGGTGCCATCGTCGCCGATGTGAGCTTCATCTCGTTGACGAAGGTGCTGCCCGTTCCGCTGTCGTTTGCGGGGCCGGGGGCATGGCTCGCGGCGCTGATCAAGCCGCAATTCGAGGCGGGCCGTCAGGCGGTCGGAAAGGGCGGCATCGTCCGCGACGCGGCAGATCGCCAGCGCGCGGTGGAGACCGTCCGTGATTGGGTGATGATGCAACCTGGGTGGCGAGTGGAAGGCGTGATCGAGTCGCCGTTGCCGGGCGGCTCCGGCAATCAGGAGTTTCTCATCGGAGCGCGGCTGGCATGAGCGAAGCTGTCAAAGAGGTCGAGATCAGCCGGCTCGGCGCGCAGGGAGACGGTGTCGTCGAGACCGCCGCTGGCCCCGCGTACGTGCCATTCGCGCTGCCGGGCGAGCGATACCGGCTGGCGGAGGGGCAGCCGCCGGAGCGGTTGACCGCGAGCAGCGCGCGTCAGCAGCCGGTCTGCCGCCATTTCGAGCAGTGCGGCGGCTGCGTGGCCCAGCACATGGCGCCCGAACTCTACCGGGAGTGGAAGGAATCGGCGCTCCGCGGCGCGTTCGCGTCGCGCGGCATCGACATCGCGCCGGAGCCCTTGCGGACGATCGCGCCGGGCTCGCGGCGACGGGCCTTCTTCGGGGTCACCCGGCGCGGCGAGGAGGTGGTGCTCGGCTTCCGCGAGGAAGGACGGCACGCGCTGGTCGATCTGGCCGAATGTCCCGTGCTCGATCCGGTCATCGTCCGGACACTGCCGGGATTGCGCGCGATCGCGCGGATGGCGTTGCCACCTGATGCCGGCGGGCGGCTGATCGTGACGCGCGTCGAGGGTGGCCTGGACGTCGCCATCGAGAACGGGCGCTCGCGGCTGGGGGCCGATAAGAGCGCGATGCTGGCACATTCTGCCGCCAAGGCCGGTTTGCAGCGGCTTTCGGTGGATGGCGTCGCGGTCTACATCGACCGGTTGCCGGCGCTGGAGATCGGGGGCGTGCGTGTCGAGCTGCCGCCGGGAGCATTCCTGCAGGCGGTGCCCGAGGCCGAGGCGATGATGATCGAGCTGGTGACCGCGGCTGTGGGCAAGGCCAAGCAGGTGGCCGATCTGTTCTCCGGGCTCGGTACGTTCACATTCCCGCTGGCACGCAGGATGCGCGTGCTCGCTGTCGATTCGGAACGGCGCTCGATCGCGGCGCTTGAGAAGGCGGCGCGCGGCGCGACGGGGCTGAAGCCGATCACGACCAAGGTGCGCGATCTCATG
>JAEZHL010000215.1 GCA_023416575.1 Pseudomonadota bacterium | reverse complement strand
TGGCCGCGACGCCCGCCCTGTCGCGCATCATCGAGACCGAGCTCGTTCCGGGCAGCCGTGTGCAATCCCGCGACGAGATCATCGACGACATCCGCGCGCGTGCCTCGAGCGTGTTTCATCCTGTCGGCACGTGCCGCATGGGACCGGACCCCACGTCGTCCGTGGTCGACAGCCGCCTGCGCGTTCACGGCCTCAAGGCGCTCCGCGTGATCGATGCCTCCATCTTCCCCACGCTGACGTCCGGCAATACGAACGCTCCCACCATCATGGTCGGTGAAAAGGGGGCAGATCTTCTGCTCCAGGACGCGGTATTGATTTCTGCCGAGGATTTCGCGCGCTAACGGAACTCGACCGGTGCAAAACAACCTTTTCGCGCCCGACTGCAAGCTGACCCCCTACTGGTGGGATGAGGTGCCGCGCCCCAAACTCGAGGAGCGGCCGCTGCCCCGCTCCGTCGATGTCGCGGTCGTCGGCTCCGGCTACACGGGCCTGAATGCGGCCTTGCAGGTGGCGCGCGGCGGTCGCGACACGATCGTGCTCGACGCGGAAGACGCCGGCTGGGGATGCAGCACGCGCAACGGTGGCCAGGTCTCGACCAGCATCAAGCCGAGCTACGATCGGCTGGCGCGCCGGTATGGCCCTCAGCGGGCCTTCGACATCCTGAAAGAGGGTCAGAACTCGCTGGCTTGGCTCGGCGCGTTCATCAAAGACGAAAAGATGGACTGCGATTTTGCAGTCGTCGGGCGCTTCCCTGCTGCCCACAACAAGGCCCAATACGAGACGTTGGCGCGCCGGATCGAAATCCAGCCGAAGGGGCTCGAGGTCGAAGCGCACGCCGTACCGCGCTCAGAGCAGCACACCGAACTGGGCACGGATGTTTATTACGGCGGCGTCGTCTACCGTCAGCATGCCTCCATCAGCCCGGCCCGCTACCATCAGGAGCTGTTGCGTCGCGTCCAGCAGGCCGGCGCCGGAATCTTCGCGCGCTGTCCCGTCACTGCCATTGCAAAGGAGAACGGCCGTTTCAGGCTGAGCACCCCGCGTGGCATCGTCGAGGCCCGCGATGTCGTCGTGGCGACCAACGGCTACACGGGCGCCCTCACCCCCTGGCTGCGGCGACGGGTGATCCCGATCGGCAGCTATATGATCGCGACCGAACCGCTGCCTCCGGAGCTGGTCGCACGTCTCATCCCGCGGCAGCGGATCGTCAGCGATACCCGGCGGGTCGTCTACTACTACCGCGCTTCGCCCGACCAGCGCCGCATCCTGTTCGGCGGGCGCGTGTCCCTGAGCGAGACCGATCCGCGACTGAGCGGGCCCAAGCTCCATGCGGATATGGTGCAGATCTTCCCCGAGCTGGCGCAAACCCGCATCAGCCATTCATGGTGCGGGTTCATTGCCTACACCTTCGACGAGCTGATGCACGTCGGCCGGCACGATGGCATGTACTATGCTATGGGCTATTGCGGCGCCGGTGTCGGCACGGCGAGCTACTTCGGCATGCGCATCGGCCAGCAGGTCCTCGACCTCCCCGAAGGGCGCACCGCGCTCGACGGCCTCTCCTTCGAGACACGACCACTCTACACCGGCAATCCCTGGTTCCTGTCCGCGTCGGTGCTGTATTACCGCTGGCGGGACCGCCTTCCTGTGTGATGCGACGCCTGCCCGGGGGCTCTCGAGGCTCCCCCCGCCAGCTCACACAACATGCAGGAGAGCCGAATCCGGCGGTGCTTCTGATCGGTCGGTCATGCCGTAGTCGCGCACGACGTGCGCCACGCGCAACCGATAACCGGCGAACACGGCACTACGCCCACGAGTCTGCGCCGCGCGATGCTGCGTCGTGTTGCGCCAGCGCGCCACCGCAGCCTCATCCTCGAAGAACGACAGCGACAACACCTTGCCGGGATTGGTGAGGCTCTGGAATCTCTCGACCGAGATGAAGCCTTCCATCGCCTCGAGAGTTGGCCGCAGCCCTGCAGCGATGTCCAGGTACTCCTGCCGTCGATCATCGTGCGGCTCGACCTCGAAGATCACTGCGATCATGCCCGCTCTCCATGAGGCGTCGAAACCAGCTTCAGGAAAGTCCGATCCTCGCGCAGCAGAAACTTTTCCGATTGCGCGAACTGATAATTTTCCCGCCCGAGCGGATCGGCGGCAAGCCGCGCACGGTATTTCTCATACTCCGCAAGGCTGGCGATATTGTAGATGCCATAAGCCAACGTACTGGAGCCCTCGTGAGGCGCGAAATAGCCGATCAGATCGGCGCCGCAGCGCGGGATCGCCGATGAGGCTCGCAATGTGCGCGATGTCCGGACCTTCTTTCATACTTCGATCATAATCGAAGCATTGCCGCGCCGCAATTGGCTACACCTGGGCCGAAGGGAAAAGGAGCGAGCGATGCTGACTTGTCTTATCCGGTATCAGAGTGATCCGACGAAGCGCGATTCCTTCGTGCAGTATGCGCGCAACTGGGGGCAGGCGATCCCGCGTTGCGGCGCCGATCTCATCGGCTATTTCGCGCCTCACGAGGG
>JAEZHL010000423.1 GCA_023416575.1 Pseudomonadota bacterium | reverse complement strand
TGGTTCATGCGCATCCACTGCTCAAACGTCACGTTGCTCCGGCAGCCGAGATTCTTCAGGCCGCGTGTGTTCGGAGGAATCCTGGCGATGGCGCGGCTGTCGCCGTCCGGGGCCTCGCGCAGGTTCAGCGCATCGTCGGCCCGCACGCCGGTGACCGCCCAGAAGTCCGGCCCGTCGGCCGCCGGCGCGGGCGTCGGCGCCGCCATCAGCATCGCAGTGCACAAGGCAGAAATTCGAAGTCCGAGCATAACCGTCTCAGTATGAAAGCGGCAGAGCGGGAATGACCCCGCTCCGCCTTAACGCGCAACGAACGATACGAAATGCTGAGGTGGCGTCAACGGTTGATCGCGCCAGATGTCCAGGTCGATGCCCCGTCCGATGCTCAGAGCGCCGCCCGCCGCAACCTCAGCGCGTTGCCGATCACACTCACCGACGACATCGCCATCGCCGCCGCGGCGATGATGGGCGACAGCAGGATGCCGAACACGGGATACAGCACGCCCGCCGCGATGGGCACGCCCGCCGCGTTGTAGATGAAGGCGAAGAACAGGTTCTGGCGGATATTGGCCATGGTCGCATGCGACAGGTGGCGTGCGCGCACGATGCCGTTCAGGTCGCCCTTCACCAGCGTCACGCCGGCACTTTCCATGGCAACGTCCGTCCCCGTGCCCATGGCGATGCCGACGTCCGCAGCCGCGAGCGCGGGGGCATCGTTGACGCCATCGCCGGCCATCGCCACTACCCTGCCCTCGGACCGCAAGCGTTCCACGATCTTGCTCTTATCCCCGGGCAGCACCTCCGCCTCGATCTCACTGATGCCGAGCTTGCGCCCGACCGCATGGGCCGTGGTGACGTTGTCGCCGGTCAGCATGACCACGTGAATGCCCATCCGCTTCAGCTCCTCGACAGCCGCTGGCGAGGTTGCCTTGATCGGGTCGGCAATGGCGATGACACCCACCGGCCGGCCGTCGACCGCCATGAAGATGGCGCTCGCGCCGTCCTGCCGCAGCTCCTCCGCCATCGGCCCGAGTGTCGCGAGATCGACGCCGACATCCGCCATCATGCGCCGGTTGCCGAGCACGACGTGGCGGCCATCGACCGTGCCGGTCACGCCCTTGCCGACTGGCGAGTCGAAGTCGCTGGCCGAGCTCAGTGACAGCCCCCGCTCTGTCGCGGCGGCGACGATCGCGGCTGCCAGCGGATGCTCGCTGCCCCGCTCGAGGCTGGCCGCCAAGCGCAGGAGCTCGGCTTCGTCCATGCCCTCAGCGGGCCGGATCGCAGTGACCTTCGGGCGACCCTCGGTCAGCGTCCCGGTCTTGTCGATGACGATGGTGTCGACCTTCTCCAGCCGCTCCAGCGCCTCCGCGTTCTTGATGAGCACGCCGCTTTGCGCACCGCGCCCCACGCCGACCATGATCGCCATCGGCGTTGCCAGCCCCAGCGCGCACGGGCAGGCGATGATGAGAACGGAGACGGCCGCGATCATCCCGAAGGTCAGCCGCGGCTCCGGACCCCAGATCGACCAAGCGAAGAAGGCGAGCACGGCAATGCTGACCACGAGAGGCACGAACCAGGCGCTCACCTGGTCGGCGAGCCGCTGGATGGGCGCGCGGCTGCGCTGAGCGTCAGCGACCATCTGCACGATGTGAGCCAGCATCGTGTCACGGCCGATCTTCTCGGCCCGCATCACGAAGGAGCCGGTCGTGTTCATCGTCCCGCCGATCGTCTTGGCTCCTTGAGCCTTCGTGACCGGCATCGACTCGCCGGTGACCATGGACTCGTCGATGGAGCTGCGGCCTTCGGTGATCTCTCCGTCCACCGGCACCCGCTCGCCCGGCCGCACCCGTAGCAGATCGCCGACCGCGACCTGCTCTAGGCCGACATCCTCCTCGCTGCCGTCCGCATTGATGCGCCGCGCGGTCTTGGGCGTCAGGTCGAGCAGAGCGCGAATTGCGCCGCTCGTCTGCTCCCGCGCCTTGAGCTCCAGCACCTGGCCAAGCAAAACCAGGACGATGATGACAGCCGCCGCCTCGAAATAAACGCCGACAGCCCCGCCCGCTCCACGGAAGCCCTCCGGGAACACGCCGGGGGCAACGGTCGCCACGATGCTGTACAGCCACGCGACCCCGGTCCCGAGTGCGATGAGCGTGAACATGTTCAGATTGCGAGTGGTGAGCGACTGCCAGCCGCGCTCGAAGAACGGCAGGCCGGCCCACAGCACCACGGGCGTTGCGAAGGCGAGCTGAATCCAATTCGACGTCTGCTGGCCGATCCAGTGCGTCAGACCGGTCAGGTGACCACCCATTTCGAGCAGGAAAACCGGCACAGTCAGCGCAAGACCGATCCAAAAGCGGCGGCTCATGTCCACAAGCTCGGGATTGGGCCCAGTATCGGCCGTCACCAGCTCCGGCTCCAGCGCCATGCCGCAGATCGGGCACGAGCCCGGGCCCACCTGACGGATCTCGGGATGCATGGGGCACGTGTAGATCGTGCCCTCGGGAACCGCCTCCTCCTGCCGTTGCTGCGGGGAGAGATAGCGCTCGGGATCGGCCTCGAACTTGGCCTTGCAGCCCGCCGCGCAGAAGTAATACGGGCGACCCTTATACTC
>JAEZHL010000421.1 GCA_023416575.1 Pseudomonadota bacterium | reverse complement strand
GTCAAGTACGTGCGCACGATCGAGGAGCTGATCGAGTGCCCGGTGACGTTGCTGTCGACGAGCCCCGAGCGCGACGACACGATCCTGATGAAGGACCCGTTCTCGGATTGAGGGCGGTGAGCCGGCGCTCCACCCCAGCCAGGGGGCGCCGGCCCAATTCCCGGGCCCTGTACCCGGGAGCGCGGAAGTACCCCGCGCATCCAGGGGAAACCTGTTAGCTGATATCCGCCGCGATCAGCCCCGCGAATTCGCCAAGTGCCTGCGGCACCAGCTCCGCGGCGAGGACACGCGCGGGATCGACGGGGCCCGGCAGGCGGATGTGGCCCGGTGGCACGCGGATGAAGCCGAAGCGGCCGTAATAGGGCTCGTCGCCGACGAGGACGACAAGGCGTTGGCCGCCGTCCTTGGAGGCCGCGAGCGATTCGGCGATGAGACGCCGTCCGAAGCCCCGGCCAGCCAGCTCCGGCTCGACCGCGAGCGGCCCGAGCAGCACCGCACCCCGATTACCGCCGATGGTCACGGCCGTCATGCGGATGGCCGCGATCAGCCTGCCGCCTGAGAGCGCCGCGCGACAGTAGGGCGAGATCGCGGGCGTGCCTTCGCGGATGCGATAGGCCGTGCGCGCGAAGCGCCCCGGTCCGAAGACGCGGGCGTGAAGGTCGGAAATCTGCGGCAGGTCTTCCGGCAGCACGTGCCGGATCGAGATATCGGATGCCATGTCGGAGCGCACAGAAACGAGGGAGGGGACGACCGCTTGTGCGCGCAAGAGGTGCGCGCGACCTGTCAGGTGCGGTCTCGTCGCAAGGCTCTAGCCGACGGTGGTGTCCGGTTCGTCATGGGGCATGATTAACAGCCGGGACGATCCGGGTCTAGTATTCTGTCAACTACCACCAGTCGGCGCGCGGTGCGCCGTCGATGAGCTCCGCCAGCCGGCGCCGGACCGGGCCGACGGCACCGTCTGGCAGCGCGTCCGGATGGAAGAAGCCCTGTTCGGCGATCTCGTGGTTCGGCTCGGGAACGCTCGGCTGCTGCCAGTCGCGGATCGTGAAGAGCGCGATGTGGTCTGAGGGGAAGGCGCGGAAATTGGCATAGATGCCAATGAGCTCTGGACGGTCGTTGAGCAAGACGCCGGCTTCCTCCTGAAGCTCGCGCTCGAGTGCCGTGAGGACGGTTTCGTTTTTCTCCACCCCGCCGCCAGGAAAGTGCCAGCCGGGCCGGTACGTGTGGCGAATGAGGAGCACACGGCCTTGCGCGTCGAGGACCAGCCCTTGCGCGCCCATGGTGAGCCCTCGGGTGAGACGCCAGTAGCGTTGGATCAGCTTGCGGGTGGCACTCCGGTGGGCCAAGGTGTCGATCTCCACGACGGCGACGATATGCGACGGTCATCCGATTACGACCCGACCGGCAAGAAGCATGTTAACAGTGAAGCGGTGTGCAATCTGCGAAGCCGGAAGCGATGCAGTCACAGATTACAATTGCCCACCTGTCCGATGTCCATCTGGGGCCGCTGGCCGCCTTTTGGCCGAACTACTGGAACGCCAAGCGCTTCCTTGGGTTCGCCAACTGGATGGTGCGCCGCCGGCATGCCCACTTGCGCTCGGTCGTCGATCTGCTGGTGCAAGACCTGCGCCAGCAGAACGTCGATCACATTGCCGTATCGGGTGATCTCGTCAATATCGGGCTGCCGCGCGAGTACGAGATGGCATTGCAGTGGTTGCACGGCCTCGGCCCGCCGAATTTCGTGTCCGTCGTCCCCGGCAATCACGACATCTACACGCGGCTCAGGAAGCACATCGGCGTCGGCCGCTGGGCGCGCTACATGGAATCGGATGCCTGGGGCGCGGCGCTTGCCCCCGGCGAGGGGCCGCGGTTCCCGTACGTCAGGCGGATCGGCGAATCAGTCGCCCTCGTGGGGCTGAACTCGGCGGTGCCGACGCCGCCCGGCATCGCCTCGGGCGAGGTCGGTCCGGAGCAGATCCGGGAGTGCCGGGAGATCCTGCGGCTGCTCGGTGAAGGGCGCATGTTCCGCCTCGTCATGATCCATCATCCGCCGTTCGTGGCGCAGCCGCGGGCGGGGCGAGATCTGAAGGACGCGGCACAGGTCGGGCAGATGCTGCTGGATGCCGGGGCCGAGCTTGTCATCCATGGCCATCATCATCACGACATGCTGAGCTGGCAGACGGCCTCGAGTGGCCCGATGCCCGTGGTCGGGATTGCGTCGGCATCGATCGGACGGTTGAGCCGGCACGAGCCGCTCGCGCGGTACAACATCTACCGCCTGCATCCCCCAGCATCGGGTCGCGCATGGCAGATCGAGCTTACCGGCCGCGGCATCCGCGAGCCCGGCGGTCCGGTCGTGCAGGTCGAGCGACGCTGGCTGGAGCCCGTCGGTCAGCAGCTGCCTGCCGAAACGGCTTCGTCTCCGGCACCCTAGCCGTAGATAAAGTTTTCTCATAACCGTCATGTGGAATCTTCAGCTTACCTGCGGCATCGGCTGTGCCATAAGAGGCTGATCCGGAACTTCAGGATAAGCGAACATGACGTCCTCGCCTTCGACGCCCCGGTTCCCGACCTGGGCCATTGTGCTGACGGCTGGCATCATCGTCGGCATGGCCATGGGCCTGCGGCAGGTGATGGGCCTCTATCTGAAGCCGATGACGACGGATCTCGGGATCGGCCGCGAGCCGTTCTCGAACGCGATGGCGATCGCCAATCTGGTCTGGGGCCTCGGCGCCGTGCTGGCCGGCGCGGTCGCGGACAAGTACGGCGCGGGCCGGGTGATCGTTTCAAGCGCGCTCGCAACCTGCACGGGCCTTTACCTGATGTACGCCGCCCAATCGCCCATGGCGCTCTATATCAGCGGTGTGCTGCTCGGGATCGGCGTCTGCGGCACGGGGGTGACGGCACTGGTCGGCGCGGTCGGGCGCGCGGCCGAGCCGGGCAAGCGCGTTGCGGCCATCGCATCGCTCGGCATGGCGGGCGGCATCGGCGGCTTCATCGCTTTTCCCTACGCACACGTGCTGATCGAATGGCTCGGATGGCAGACGAGCCTTCTGGTCCTGGCGGCGACGGCGGCGATCATGATTCCGCTCGCTTTCCCATTGGCCGGCAAACCGGTGACCCAACAGTCGGCGATCAAGCCGCAATCGCTGAAGGAAGCCTTCAACGAGGCGTTCGCCCATCCGAGCTTCTGGCTGCTGACGGCCGGGTTCTTCGTCTGCGGCTTCCACGTGTCGTTCTACGCGGTTCACTTGCCGGCGTTCGTCGCCGACCAGGGGCTCGACGCGAGTGTCGGCGTGTGGGCCCTGATGGCGGTCGGTATCGCCAACATCGTCGGCACGTATCTCGC
>JAEZHL010000419.1 GCA_023416575.1 Pseudomonadota bacterium | reverse complement strand
AGGAAGCCGCGTTCGGGATCTGCAGTTTCTGGGCCGTCGATAATCTGGCCAAGCGCCCGGAGGTCGCGGCGGCGGCGCGTGACTTCGAGCATCTGCTCGGCTTTGCCAACGACGTGGGGCTTTTTGCCGAGGAGATCGACGGCACGACCGGGGCCGCCATCGGCAATTTCCCGCAGGCATTCACCCACGTCGGGCTGATCAACGCGGCGGTATCGATCGAGAAAGCCCGGAAGGAGGCAGCGACGTGCTGAGCATCGAGCTCGTGCATAGTCTCATTCTGCTGCTCTGGGCTCTGATCGCAACGGTCGCCATGACGGCCATCCTCGAAGGCAGCCAGGGGCTCGGGTTTTCGAGGCTGAGCTTACCGTACCTGATGGGAACGCTCGTCACGAGCAACCGGCAGAATGCGCTGGTTCTCGGATTTATCATCTACACCGCGGGCGGATGGCTCTTCGCCTTCATCTACTTCGCGATCTTCGTGAGCGTCGGGATTTATGCGTGGTGGTTCGGGATGCTGGTCGGCATCCTGCACGGCATCATTCTCCTCGTCTGGGCGCTACCGCTCCTGCCGTATGTGCACCCGCGCCTGGCGTCGGAGTATGACGGCGTCACGTCCCGGCGGATGCTGGAGCCGCCGGGGTTCATGGCTCTGAATTATGGGCGAATGACGCCACTCACCACGCTGCTGGGGCATGCGGTGTACGGCGTCACGCTTGGTGGCTTCGCTCAGTTCCACCAGCCGCCGGTGTGAGCGTGCGGAGCAAACGCGCGATCAGGCAGCCGGCTCTTGGGCGGCGAGGAACGCGAGGACGTGCGCATGGAAGGTGGCCGGATCCTCCAGATGCAGCATGTGCGAGACACCCGGAATCACGATGAGATCGGAGCCGGGGATCTGGCGATGGATCACCTCGGCCGCCGAAGGCGGTGTTGAGGGGTCGAGCGCACCGGCGATGACGCGCGTCGGCAGTCGGATTTCCTTGATCCTGTCCGTGATATCAAGACCGCGGATCGCGGCGCACCAGCCGGCATAGCCTTTGGGTGGCGTGGCCAGCATATCGGCCTTGAGCAGCGCCAGTATCTCCGGCCGGGTCTCGATCGTCTCCGCTGTGACCCACCGGCCGACAGCCCCCTCGACCAGATTGCCGAGGCCAGTGGTCGAAGCAACACGAATGCGCTCGTCCCAGAGCTGAAGTGCGGCCGCGGGCACGGCGCTGGTCGTCGCGACGAGGCAGAGCGACCGGAAGCGTTCGGGGTAGAGCAGCCCAAGATACTGTCCGACCATGCCGCCCATGGAGAGGCCAAGAAAGTGCGCACTTTGGATGCCGAGGTGATCCATCAGGCCGACGACATCGGCCGACAGGGTCTCGAACGCGTAGGGGCCATCGGGCGCCTCGGACTTGCCATGCCCGCGCGCATCCATCCGCACGACCCGATATTGCGGCTCCAGAGCCGCCGTGAGTGCGTTCCAAGCCTGCAGGTTGGACCCAAGCGGGTGGTGGAGCACGACGGCAGGGCCATCGGTTCGGCCCGAAACCTCGTAGTTCATCTCAATGCCGTTGATTGTCGTGGTCATGCGTGGTTCCCCCGCAGCAGAGATCTGCTCACGTGATGATCGAAATGCACCGGTGCTCGCGCAAGGTAACCTATGCACCCGGATCACGTGCGCAGCACTGTTGTTCGACAGCGACACTACCGGACGCGGAAGAACACTTCATCGGGGAAATTGCTGGCATCTTTGTCGCTGGACGATGGCGGCCGGCGGCGCTGCTTTGCTGCCTCGCGCGCCGCCAAGCGTTTCCGGGGGTCCCTCACCATTTGACGCGCGTGCAGGCCATGCGGACTCGCGCCGTCGGCAACCTCGACACCATTGTCGGCAGGGATCGGGCAAGCGAAGTCGCGGGCGCCGGCGAAGCGATTCGATCGTGGGCTGCGCTGCTGGAGGTTGGCGGCGACCGGCTCGCTCGGTTCGATGGGCCGGATGCCGTATCGCGTCCCGCAGACGCCGACCTGGGGTGGGACTTGCGTGGCCTCGAAGGCGTCGTAGCCTTCCTTCAGATTGCGCCAGAAGTCATCCAGATGGGGAGCGGAAAACCGTTGCATGTTGTCCTCGCTCATCCGGAATGGAAACACGTGCACGTCGACGTATTCCTGCCCGCCGCGCAGGGCCTTCTCGGTCAGCCCGTAGATCTCTTGCATGACGGGGTTGGTGATCGCGAAGCAACCGATGGACGAGCAACCGCCATGGACCAGGATGTACGACCCTGTGCGGCCATGGGAGCGGTCATAGGGATTGGGAAAACCGACATCGAGTGAGCGCGGCCACCGTCCCGTGAGGTGAAGCTGACGCCGCCTGATCTTATAGAAGCCTTCCGGGTTCTGCTTGTCGCCTTCGACGAGCTTGGGGCCTAGTGTTCCGGACCAGTGACAGATCGGATAGGTATCGAGCAAAGCGAAGCGGTCACCCTTCCGCAACCAGAGCTCAAGCTCTGATTCCGCCTTGAAGATTCGGATGAAGACCTCGCTTCCAGCTTCGAGGCCGCGCGCAGCAAGGCGCTCCTCCAGCCGGTCGACATCAGGCGTTCCGGGCAGTGGCAGCTCACCGGCCGCCGCTTTGCGCTGGCGCTCGATTCGGTCGGGGGCGACGTCCTTGAGCTCGATGCTCAGTGCAAGGGCCTGCGCGTTGAGGCCCGTCAGCAGAGCGGCTGCGATGGCAATCTTCGGCAGCCAAGCTTGGCATGCAGAAAGTGCCATCACCTCGTCTCCAGGCTACGTCGGATGCAAAGGTTAATGGTTCGTTACGACAGCACCGTCAAGGCAGAATCAACCCATTCGGCCGAGGCCGGTTCATGCACCAACCCGCATGCCGCCGTCTGATCAAGCGGTGCTGTGCTACCGGGAAAAACCGAGCGCGCGCGACACCGACCGCCAGCCAGTGCCGCTCGCATTGGCGGTGGTGACGACCGGTTCTGGAAACGCTCCGTCGGCGGTGCTGCCGCTGGCAACCTCGGGAGCAACACCGCCGTTGCTGATGCTGGCGACCGAGCGCTTCTTCGGGCTTGGCGCGGAAACCCGCTCCTCCGCAAATTGCGGCCCGGTCGGAATGAATGCTTCGACCGGCTGCTTCTCGTAGGGCGGGCAGTAACCGTCGCTGTCCAATTTTGCAGGCTCGGCGCCGCGGAACTTCACGTTGACGAGATAGCGCTTTTCGCAGACGGCGATCGATGGCGGCTGGCGGGTAGCCTCGAAGTAGTCGTAGCCTTCCTTCATGGTTTCCCAGAAGGCGTAATGAGGGCTCGCCCGATGGCGCGCCATGTTCTCGTCCGTCATCCGGAACGGGTAGGCGTGGACCTCGAAGGCCTCCTGGCCGCCGATGAAGGCCTCGCGCGCCAGCGCATAGATCTCCTCCATCAGGCCGTCGGTCATGGCGTAGCAGCCGGCGGACTTGCACTTGCCGTGCACCATCAGAAACTCGCCTGTGCGCTTGTGGGCACGGTCGAAAGCGTTGGGGTAGCCGAGGTTGAAGGCCAGATGGAAGCTGGAATTGGGATTCATCTGGTGCCGATTGACCCGGTAGAAGCCTTCCGGCGCCTGCCTGTCGCCCTGCTTCACCTTGGGGCCGAGGTCGCCCGACCAGTTACAGATCGGATAGGTCTTCAGGTGGTAGTACCGTCCGTCTGCCCGCTCTTTCCAGATCTCGAGTTCGGATTCTTCCTTGAAGATGCGGACGAAGATCGGCTGATCACTGCGCATGTCCTTCCGGCCAAGGAGCATCATCGTCTCCTTCGGCAAAGGCTGCAGATGCGGCGCAAGCTCGATCTGCGCACAAGCTGCGATCGCTCCAGCCGCGAAAATCAGGATGCCGACATTGATGCCGCGCATTGCCCCACCCAGGCCGATCAAGCTAGTACACCGTGCCCCTGGCGCACACTCGACCTCATTGGCTCGCCCCGGTTAAGAATCGGATAACAACGCAACATCCTTCGGATTGGACGGTCCGTGGCCGCCCTGTCAAGCGCTACTGTGCACAGGATTTTGACAGGTCGAAGGCGCCGCGATGGCCGTTGGGGTGAGTTGAAGTTTCCCAATCGGATCAACGGACTACAACGAGCGGCCGATTTCGAGGAAGCGCTCGTGCCGTTGTTGTCGGATTTCGGCCGGTGACCGGCCATCGAACTCGACGAGCGCGGCCGAGATGGCATCGCCCATGGTCGCAATCGCCAGCTCAGGATCGCGATGCGCCCCGCCGACCGGCTCGGGAATGATCGAGTCGATGACCTTGAGCTGCGCCAGATCCTGCGCGGTGATCTTCATGCTCGTGGCGGCATCGATAGCCCGTGCGGAGTCGCGCCACAGGATCGAGGCGGCTGCTTCCGGCGAGGCGACGGTGTAGATCGCGTGCTCCAGCATCAGAATGCGATTAGCGGTGGCGATCGCCACGGCGCCACCCGAGCCGCCTTCCCCGATCACGACGGCGATGATCGGCACGCCGAGCGAGAGGCAGCGGTCCGTCGAACGCGCGATCGCTTCGGCCTGCCCGCGCTCCTCGGCGCCGATGCCGGGATAGGCGCCGGCGGTATCGATGATCGTGATGACAGGAAGCCCGAACCGGTCGGCCATGTCCATCAGCCGGACCGCCTTCCGGTATCCCTCCGGGCGGGCCATGCCGAAGTTGTGGCGAATGCGGCTCTCGGTGTCGGAGCCCTTCTCGTGGCCCATGACCATGACCGAGCGCCCGCGGAACTGGCCGATGCCGCCGACAATGGCCTGATCCTCGGCGAAGTAGCGGTCCCCGGCGAGCGGTGTAAAATCGTCGATCAGGCCGTTGATGAAGTCGAGCGCGTGCGGGCGCTCGGGATGGCGTGCCACCTGGGTCTTCTGCCAGGGCGTGAGCTTGTTGTACGTGTCGGCGAGGATCTGCTGAGCCTTCTGCTCGAGCTTGGTGATCTCCTCCGACAGCTCGACAGCATTTTCCCCGTCGCTCAAAGCCCTGAGCTCAGCGAGCTTGCTTTCAAGCTCCGCGATGGGCTTCTCGAACTCGATGTACGTCCTGATGGTCTGGCGATCCATGGGTGACCAGGTTTGGCCGCGGCCGAGGCGGCGGCTGGCTGCCTTTGGGAGGGACAATCGCCAGGGTCGGGTGTGAAAGTCAAGAATACACCGAGGCGCGCCCTGATCCGCCGCACCTGAGGATCGGGTTGGTTAATGAGTTAACGCATTTCAGCGGGATGAGTGCAACGGCTCAGACGCGCTTGGAATGCGCGAGCGGATGATGGTCCAAAACCAGGCGTCGCAACCGCTCCTCGAGAACGTGCGTGTAGATCTGCGTGGTCGAGATGTCGGCGTGGCCGAGAAGCTGCTGGACGGCTCTGAGATCGGCGCCGCGGTCGAGGAGATGGGTCGCGAATGCGTGCCTCAGGATATGTGGGCTGACGCGGCCGGGGTCGATACCCGCGGCCGAGGCGAGGTCCTTCAGCTCCTGGGCGAGGCGCTGCCGTGTGAGATGTCCCTCGGCGCTTTTCGACGGGAACAGCCAGCGGGTCTTCAGCATCGGCGCCACGCCATCTTCGGCATCGTGGCCGATGGCGAGATAGCGGTCCAGCGCGGCGCGCGCGGCAGAATTGAGGGGCACCAGGCGCTCGCGGCCACCCTTGCCCTTGATGGTCAGCACGCGCGGGTCACCCTGGAGCACCGAGCGCGGCAAGGAGACCAGCTCGGAAACGCGCATGCCGGTCGCATAGAGCATCTCGATGAGACACCAGAGGCGCACGGCGATGAAACGCTCGCGGCCGGTGGTAACGTCGACCCGATCGCGGGCTGTCGTAATCAGCCGGTCGACTTCGGCAACCGACAGCGTCTTGGGTAGGGATTGTCCGATCTTAGGCCCCTGGATGCCGTGCGCTGGGTCTTCGGCGATCAACCCCTCGGCGAGCAGGAACCTGAACAGCTGGCGAAGTGCCGAGAGCCGCCGTGCCCGGGACGAGGCCGCCAGGCCTTCCGTGGCGAGCGCCTTGAGATAGGAAGTGATGTCAGCCGACTGCGCCGCGGTGAGCATCACGCCGCGGTCGGAGAGAAATTCAGAGAAGTGCTCCAGATCGCGCCGGTAGGCCTCGAGCGTGTTGGCGGCGGCGCCGCGTTCGGCGGCCAGCATCTCCAGGAACAAGTCCACGGGATTGGAAACCGGCATCAGTGGTCACAGCCCCTCGGTGTCATCCCGGACGATCCGCCCGCGCGAGTCGACCCACTTGCGTCTGTCGTCGGCTAATGACTGGCTGTGCGGGGCCAGGCGGCGAAGAGTGCCTCGAACGCGATCCGGCGCGCATCCGCCTCGAGGCCGCTTCGTTTCAGCGCCCGGATCGCGTCGCCCAGGGCGATGATGTGGGCACCTTCGGCTCCGCGCGGTCCAAGGGCACGCATGGCCAACAGCACGGTGCGTGCGAACTCCTTCTTCGTGGAGGCTTCCTGAAGCTCGGTGAGCACACCGGTCTCGGGGAGGTGGCCATCGTTTGGCTGCGGCGTGCTGCTCGCGGCATGCCAGAGCTGCATCGGTACTTGATAGTCGAGCGCGTCGAGCACGGTGGCCAGCCGGTGCAGGACGGGTCCGTGGAAACGCCCGCGCAAGGCCAGCTCCTCGACGGCGGTGAGATGGAGGCCGCGCGGGCCACGCCAATCGGCGGAGGCGATGTCGGAGAGGGCGAGCCAATGCTCGAGGCGGCTGCCGCCTCGGCCGGCCATATCG
Organism: Pseudomonadota bacterium; assembly: GCA_023416575.1. Lineage (GTDB taxonomy): Bacteria > Pseudomonadota > Alphaproteobacteria > Rhizobiales > Hyphomicrobiaceae > ZC4RG25. The sequence goes on along the minus strand of JAEZHL010000419.1, from coordinate 4,720 downwards.
GACGACTGGGCCCAGGCGCGCACGCTGGCATTATTTCCCGTGGCCAGGGCAGCCTCGATCGCAGTTTCGCCGAACCAGCCGAGCTCTCCGGCTTTCGGCATGGCTTCGGCCAGAGGGGCAGCGGCCGCCAGCGCGTGGACGTGAAAGCCGGACCGCTGGGAGTCGTCGAAAAATGCACGCAGCAGCTGGCCGCGACGCTCGGGCTGCCGCTCAGCCTCGGCCGCCTGGAAGAGCTGTGCCCGCCGCGTCAGCGGATCCCTGCCCGCGTTCGCCGGGTCATCTGCGAGCCTTACCCCGCGATAGACGTTGGCCAGATCCTCCGGCGTAATGACATTGAGCCGCGCGGCAGCCTCGGCCGCGGCAACCCGCAGACGCTCGTTCGCGGTCGTATCGAGGACCAGCGCGGCGAGGAGCGACGCGTCGGCGCGCTCCAGGATCACCGTCGTATCGACCGCCTTCGCAAGCTGCAGCAAGCGGTAATGTGTGGGCGTCAGGGTCCCCGAGCGTACCGGGCGTGGCGCTCGGCCCGCTGCGACCGCGTCCAGGGCATCAAGCAGTGCCGCGTCCTTCAGGCCCTCCTCGCGTGCCAGCTCGCCAGCCAGGGCAGCTGCCGAGGTATTACCGGCCGCGGCCGCACCGTAGCCGGCCAGCGCCAGGATCTCCCCGCGCAGCGGTGGCGGAAGGTCCTGCTTGCGAGATGCCGAGGCGCGCACCGCGCTGCAGCCTGAATCCTGGCGGCCCGCCGCGATGTCATAGCGCGCGGACAGAGCGGCAATGAGCGGATCGGATCCGGCATTCCCCGCCCGCGCCATGAGTTCGCCCAGCGGCTTGAGCTGGCCCGACCGGTAGAGCCCTTCGGCCTTGATGGCCAGGAATTGGGACGAGGTCGATCCGGCCGGCTCGGATGGGGAGGTGAGCAGGCGGAGCCAGAGTTTCTGCAGCGTCGCGGATTGTGATGGCAACGTGAGGCGGGCGATATGCTGCTCGACGGTGCGAATGTCGAGCCCGGTCCACAGCTCCATCGGCAGTCCGGAGCCGTCGTTTGCCATGACGGGAGGGAGCTCGGATCGCTCAACCGGAGCGTCCAAAGGCGCCATCTGCACGCGCTGGCTGTTCGCTGGCGCCCATGGTGTGTTTTGAGTGGGCGGCGCGCTGCCCCAAGGTTGCGATGGGCCAGCCCAGGGTGATTCGGGTCGGGGGTTTGCGCGTCGCTCAGCTCGGTCGCGGTCGGCGAAGGGACGCCAGGTATCCTCTGCGACCGCTGATGGCGCGTTCAGCGGACCCATCAAATAAGCCACGACAACGAGCGCAGCGGCCGGCTGACGGTTCATCCCCAAGCGGTCCCCTTTACCGGAAGTTCTTGCTATTTGCGGACCTTGACGCCAGGAACAGGCGTCGAGACCTCATGCGGCTCCGGTTCGAAATAGATCGCCAGTGCGTAGAGTCCGCCATAGGCGATCAACGCAATGGTTCCTGTGACAAGAAGGAAGCGGAATAAGCTGGGCATATCGGGACCTACGTGAAGTCTTGTGCCGCTCCATGGTGTCACCATTATGGTCGGCAACCGTGGCAGAGGTGCTGCTCGCAGGCAACTGGAACCCGGCGGATGTTGAATTTCGCCCCCGACTTGTCACCAAACCCGACTTGTGTGACGGTCGCGCACCACTTTATCACCGGGGCAGAGATATCGGCTCAGTCATGGTTCGATTCGTTTGCAAGGGGAAGCAGCAGGACGTCCCTGCGTGCGCGCGTGCCCGGGCGATTCGCGAAGCGCTGGGGAACCGTTCGCTGGTCATGGTCGGTCTGATGGGATGTGGCAAGACCTCGGTCGGCCGTCGGCTGAGCACGAGACTAGATCTGCCCTTCGTCGACGCCGATGAGGAAATCGAGACCGCGGCTGGCAAGACTATCAGCGAGATCTTCGCCGATCATGGCGAGGCGCATTTCCGTGACGGCGAGCGCAAAGTCATCGCGCGGCTGCTCGCGAATGGCCCCCAGGTGCTGGCCACCGGTGGCGGCGCCTACATGAATGCGGAGACCCGCCAGAACATCAAGTCGGCCGGCGTATCGATCTGGCTCAAGGCGGAGCTGCCGGTTCTGATGCGACGCGTGCTGCGCCGGGACAACCGGCCGCTGCTCAGGACGACGGATCCTGAGCAACGGATGCGAGAGCTGATGGCGGAGCGATATCCCGTTTACGCGGAGGCTGATCTCGTCGCCAACAGCCGCGAAGTTCCTCATGACGTGATCGTCGAGGAAATCCTGGATGCGCTGCTCGCAGGTCCCCTTCGGCCGGCCGCGGGGGAAGGTTCCGCAGTCACCGAGCCTGCTGACAAGGCCTGAGACGGAGTGTCGATGTCACCCAAGGATCATCACCCCGAAGCGCCGGCAGCAGCTGAAAACGTGCGCCAGATCAACGTCGCGCTCGGGCATCGCGCCTACGACGTCGAGATCGGGCCGGGGCTGCTGGCAACTGCGCCTCGCCGCATCGAGGCCGCCCTCGGTGGGTGCCGCTGCGGGATCGTCACGGATGAGAATGTTGCCGCATCGCACTTGGCACCGCTCGAGTCCGGCCTGGCGGCGACGGGGCGCCATGCGGGGTCGATCGTGCTTCCGGCCGGCGAAGGCACCAAGAGCTTTTCCCAGCTCGACAACGTCTGTCAGCGGCTGCTCGAGCTCGGGCTGGAGCGAGGCGATGCCGTCGTGGCGCTGGGTGGCGGCGTCATCGGCGATCTGGCGGGCTTCGCGGCCAGCATCGTCCGCCGGGGCATGCGTTACGTCCAGGTTCCGACCACGCTGCTCGCACAGGTGGATTCATCGGTCGGCGGCAAGACCGGTATCAATACGCCGCAAGGCAAGAACCTAGTCGGTGCTTTCCACCAGCCGAGCCTGGTCCTTGCCGACACGGCGGTGCTGGCGACCTTGCCGGCGCGGCAGATGCGGGCTGGTTACGCGGAGGTTGCCAAGTACGGGTTGCTCGGCGATGCCGGATTCTTCGACTGGCTCGACGCGAACTGGCAAAGTCTGTTCCGGCATGATCCCCAAGCGCTCATGCATGCCGTCGCGCGCTCGGTCGAGATGAAAGCTGAGATCGTGGCGCGCGACGAAACGGAAACAGGCGACCGCGCACTTCTGAACCTCGGCCATACGTTCGGCCACGCGCTCGAGGCCTGGACCGGCTATTCGGACCGGCTGCTGCACGGCGAGGCGGTGTCGATCGGAATGTGTCTTGCCCTCAGGTTATCCGAGGAGCTGCAACTCTGTCCGCCGCAGACAGCGGCGCGGGTGGCGGCGCACCTCAAGACGGTCGGCCTTCCCACGCGGATCGCGGACATTCCAGGCGAGCTTCCGGGTGCCGGCGACCTCGTGCGCCTGATGCGCCAGGACAAGAAGGTCCAGCGCGGCAGGCTGATGTTCATCCTCGTCCGCGGCATCGGCACGGCGTTCGCGACGCGGGACGTGGACGATAGCGTGGTCGAGGAATTCCTGGGCCAGGCACTCGCGTAGGTGCCGTTCTCGATGCTTGGTCGTACCTGTGCGCAGTGGAGGGCGCAGGGCACAACATGACCCTAGTCGACATCATCATCGTGGCGGTCATCGTTCTGGCCTTGGTCGCGATCTCCGCCCTTTTCTCGGGTTCGGAAACCGCGCTCACAGCCGTATCGCGGGGCCGCATGCACGCGCTCGAACAGGAGGGCGACAAGAGGGCCGAGCTCGTCGACAGACTGCTGGCGCGGCCTGAGCGGATCGTCGGCACGGTTCTGCTCGGCAACAGCCTCGTCAAAATCCTCGCCACGTCCCTGACGGCTGGCGTGCTGATCGCGCAGTTCGGCGCCATCGGTATCCTCTACGCAACGGCCATCATGACGGTGGTCATCGTGATCTTCGGCCAAGTGCTGCCGAAGACCTACGCGATCGCTTATCCGGAGCGCATCGCGCTCGCCTTGGCGCCGGCCATGCGCATCCTCATCAGCGTGCTGTGGCCGTTCACGGCAGCCGTTCAGGTCGTCACGTCGCGCATTTTGAAGCTTACGCCTGGAACGCGGGACGACGAGGCCAACATCCTGGCGCCTCACGAGGAGCTGCGCGGCGCCATCGAGCTGCAACAGCGGGAAGGCGCGGTCGCACGCGGCGATGCCGACATGCTTGGCGGCGTGCTCGATCTCCTGGACCTCCGCGTGCTCGACATCATGGTCCACCGCACGAAGATGCGCACCCTGAACGCCGCAACCTCAGCGGATAAGCTCATCGACGAGGTGCTCAACGGGCATTTCACGCGGCTGCCGGTGTGGGAGGACGAGCCCGAGAACATCATCGGCGTGCTGCATACGAAGGACCTGTTGATCGCCCTCGGCCGGGTGAATTGGGATGCCTCGAAGCTCGAGATCAGGCAACTCCTGAGCGAGCCGTGGTTCGTGCCCGACACGACCGGCGTGAAGGATCAGCTCAACCAGTTCCTGAAGCGCAAGGCGCACGTGGCGCTCGTCGTCGACGAGTACGGGGAGGTGCAGGGTCTCATCACGCTCGAGGACATTCTGGAGGAGATCGTCGGCCAGATCTCCGATGAGCATGACCTGCAGGAGACGGCGATCCGGCCGCAGGCCGATGGGACCGTGAACGTCGATGGTAGCCTGCCGATCCGCGATCTCAACAGGCACATGGGATGGGAGCTACCGGACGAGGAGGCGACCACCATTGCGGGCCTCGTCATCCACGAGGC
>JAEZHL010000382.1 GCA_023416575.1 Pseudomonadota bacterium | reverse complement strand
ATCGCGATCGCCTCGGAATGCCGCTTCGTGGTCTCGTACACGTTGGCCAGCGCAGCCAGCGCGAATGGAAAATCCGGCCGCAGATAGAGCGCCATCTGCAGGTAGAGCGCTCCTATGCTGATCCCGCCCTCGCCCGTCAGGGCTTCGCCGAGGCCATAGAAGACCTCCGCCATCCCTTCCTCAACGGTCGCGACGAGCAGCGGCACCTGCTCCCCAGCCTCGAGCTGGTCGCGCAATGCACGCGAGGTTGGATGGCCCTCACCCGGCAATTTCGAAAGGTGCTCGCTCAGGATTGACTTGGCGAGCTTCAGATCGCCGGCCTTGGCTGCATGCTGGGCGTAGGCCATGGCAGTTCGCGGCGTCCGCGAATCCATCTTGAAAATCAGCGCGTAGCTCTTCCGGGCTTCCGCCGGGCGCCGCCCGATGTCCGCGATCAGACCGCGATGGTAGCGGATGTAGAACTGCGCCCATTCGGCCTGCTTGCCACCTTCGAGCAGCGCCAGTGCGCCATCGACATCCCCGATCGCCAGCTTGCCCCAGGCGCGCGCGAGAGTGGACGTCAGCTCGCCGATGGGGCCGGAGCCTGCGGCACGGAAGTGTTTGTCAGCGGCCGCGTAGTTGCCTGATTTGAACGCCGTCAAACCGAGGACGAGCTGGCCCATGCGGTGAGCTTCCTGGCGGCCGACGAGGTTCTGCGCGAGCTCCACTGCCCGCTCCCAGTCGCCCTCCGTCGCCTTCATCAGGAAGGCTTGCTCGATGAGCACCTCGTTGTTCGGATCGCGTGACAGGGCCCGTGTGTAGAAATTGGCCGCAGCAGAGGTATCCCGCTGCTCGCGCGCGAACCGGCCGGCGAGGTAGCTCCCCAGGAGGGACTCGACTTCCTGGCTTTGGTCGGGCGTGTGAGTGACAGCCGATAGGCGCTGCGCGCCGGCCGTTGCCGTCATCGCAGCAACGGCAACGCTCATACAGGCCATCCTCAGACAAAGCCGTCGTGAGCGCATTGCACCTCTCTGACGGGGCGCGGAGGTGCCCCTGAACCGACTCTGTTCTTCGATCATACTTTTAGCAAAGACGATAGCTATTTGGCGACTCCGAGGCGATCACAATCCAACAGAGAGCTGAATCGAGCGTTACACGGCAAGCCGGCGCCGCAATCCCGCCCAAAACCCGGGTGATCTCGCGCCCCTAGTCCTGAGTTCTATGCCGCTGGCAGTAATTTGAAGGCCACCTTGCTTGGATTGCCTCAGCGCTGCGTTTACCTTACCGACGAGCCTGCCCGGTTCTGCTCCTCCCGCCTTCGCGAACGATGAGCCGCGCAGATCAATCCATTCGTGACGGTCAAGATGCGGTCTGCAAACGCCATCGACTTCTGGCGCGGATTGGCGCTTCTGATGATCTTCATCAATCACATGCCAGGCAACGCTCTGGGTGTCCTGACCCTGCGCAACTACGCGATCAGCGACGCGGCCGAGCTGTTCGTCTTCCTCGCCGGCTGGTCGCTCTCCTATGCCACGGGGGGACCACATCACCCCGAGCCGTTCGCGCGCACCGTATTCCGCCTGGTGTCGCGGGCGATCGAGATCTATCGCGCGCAGCTCGTCATCACGGTCCTTGCTCTGGCCTTCCTCGCCGGCGTTGCTGTTCTGCGCAGTAATCCGCTGTTCCTCGAGTGGCACAACGCGGCGTCGGTCTTCTATGACCCGGTGCGCAGCATGATCGGCATCGTGCTGCTCACGCATCAGCTGGGCTATTTCAATATTCTGCCGCTGTATGTGATCCTGCTGCTGTTTGCGCCCCTCATGGTGGTGCTGGCACGCTGGCGCAAGTGGTCCGCCCTGCTGGTCTCACTGGCCATCTATGGATTTGCGGCGGTCACCTGGACGACATTCCCGAACTGGCCAGCAGAGGAGCGCTGGTACTTCAACCCATTGTCCTGGCAGCTCCTGCTCGTCCTCGGCTTCCTGTCGGCCGAGCTCTCACGGTCGAGCGACACCTTCGTGCGCGTTATCAGAAAACTTGTGCCGCTGGCCCTGGTGGTCTCGGCTGTCGGTGCCTACCTCGTCGTCAATCAGCTGTGGCCGGATCCGATGCGCGTTCCAGAACCCAGGCTGCTGTTCGTGTTCGACAAGACATACCTGTCGCCAGCCCGGGTCATCAGCTTGCTGGCAATTCTGGTCGCCTGCCACGGTTTATTCAAGTATGTCGAGCGCCCGCTTGCTCCGGTCACGAAGTTGATGTGTGCCTATGGTCGGAATTCCTTAGCTGTATTCTGTGTCGGGTCTCTGCTGTCACTTGCCGGTCAGGTCGTTCGCGCCGTATACCAAGAAAGTCTTCTCCTTGATTGCGCCTTGGTATGTTGCGGCATTGTTCTAATGGGGTTCACTGCATGGTTCGTCGAATGGCGAAGCCGCGTACCTGGCTTATCGGGATCGCGAGCCTCTTGATCTCGTGCCCGGCATCAGCCGAACAGCCAAGTTCCTGGCAAGTCGCCGGCCTCACGCGCGCCGCGACCGAGCTCTCCAACGACTGCAAGGTCAAGAGCGCCTATGGACCACGAGCGGCCCTGCGCAGCATGCGCCAGGCATTGAAGGAGCGGCGGACGGTCAAGGTGCTGGCCATCGGATCGTCCTCGACGGTCGGCGTCGGCGCGAGCTCGCCCGCAGCAGCTTACCCGGTCCGGCTCGAGAGCAACCTGGAAGCCTTCCTGCCCGGCCTCGACGTTCAGGTGACGAACCGCGGCGTCTCGGGCGAAACGGGCCATGAGGCCGTCGAGCGCCTCAAGCTCGAGGTCGCCGAGAATGAACCGGATCTCGTGCTCTGGCAGGTCGGCACGAACGACGCGATGGCCCGGATCGACGAGGACGAGTTCGCGGACACGCTACGCTCGGCCCTACGCTGGCTCACCGCGAACCACATCGACGTCATGCTGATCGATCCGCAATATGTCGAGCGGCTGGCGAGCGACCATCATTATACAGATATCGTGAAAACCATCGGCCGCATCGCGCGCGAGGAGCGCGTGCTGCTGGTCAACCGCTTCGAAGCGATGGCGGATCTCGCCAAGCGGGGCGGCAACGCGACGTATCTCGCCCAGGATCTTTTTCATCCCAACGATCTCGGCTACCGTTGCATGGCCGAATATGCGGCCCGGGCCATCGCCGCCGGCATTCTCCAGGCCGAGGCCGAAGCTGTCCCGGTGCCATAAGCGCCGCGCTCATTCAGGTCCGCGGCC
>JAEZHL010000287.1 GCA_023416575.1 Pseudomonadota bacterium | reverse complement strand
GCCGGTGGCACGGATTGAACTGGCTCGCCGTCGCCGCGATGCCGATCACCGGCCGGGTCAGCTCGTCCGCCGAATAGCCCATCGACTTGACGAACGCGCGGCGCATGTAAATCGAGAAATCGCGATCCCCATAGTTCTGCAGCCCCTGCAGCAGACCCTTTTCACGTGGCGTGTCGTCTTCGGGCTTCGTCATGGCGGGTCGCTCCTCGGGGAATTTCTGCGATTTTGGCGGCGACCATAGCAGGTCGCGCTGCTGGCGCCAGCGGCTGATTTCGGGTACGGAGGAGCTGTCCGCAGCGCAATCAGAAGCTCCCGGCTCAACGGGCGGGGCCGCTGCACGGGCTGCGCTCGCCTGGAGACCAGGGCAGTACCAGCGCTAGTGACAATTCCAGGGACTAACTGGCGTTCGTAATCACGGCCGCCGTGCCGTCGCCAGCACGATACCTCCCAGCAGGAGTAGTACGCCCGAGGCGCCATCGAGCAGCTTCAAGCGGCCGTTGGCGAAGAAATCCCGCATTCGGCCCAACACCAGCGTGTAGCAGACGTCGGCGACGCCGATGACGATGACGAACGTCACCGCGAGGATGGTGAGTTGCAGCTCCACATTCCCGCTGGTGTCGACGAACTGGGGCAGGAAGGCACCGAGGAAGAGCAGCACCTTCGGATTGCTGAGGCTGACGGCGAGCGCCTGCAGGAACCAGCTCCGGCTGGTGGGCGCGCGTGCGGTCGAGGCCAAACCCGAGCCGCCCTTCCCCACGCGCCTGAGGCGATCGAACCCGAGCCAGGCAAGATAGAGCGCGCCGAACCAGCGGAGCACGTCGAACCAGTCGGACATGAACACCATCAGCGAGTTCATGCCGAGGGCCGCGGCGGAGACGAGCAGCGACAGGCCGACGAGGCTGCCGGCGATCGTCCAGAGCCCCGCATGGAGGCCGTGAGCGGCGACGTTGGCCAGGATCAGGGACATCATCGGCCCGGGTGTCCATGCCAGCAACCAGCACGCACCGATGAAGGCGAGCAGCACTTCGTACGACATCGGTCACCTCTCAGGGCGGGATGCCCCACGCGGGCAGCCGGCTTACTCCGAGACGGGTCCCTCGGCCGGTCCGCCCTCGTCCGCGGGCTCGCCGTTGCCGTTCCCGTTGCTTTCCTCGGAGATGCGCTCGACCGATACGACGTTCTCGTCCTCGTCGGTGCGGAAGATGCGCACGCCCTGGGTATTGCGCCCCGCGAGGCGGACATCATCGACCGGGCAGCGGATCAGCTTGCCGGCATTGGTGACGAGCATGATCTGGTCGGAGTCCTCCACCGGGAAGGAGGCGACGAGCCGGCCATTGCGGTCGTTGACCACCATCGCCGCGATGCCCTTTCCGCCGCGTCCGGAGATCCGGTACTCGTAGGACGACGTGCGCTTGCCGAAGCCACGCTCCGAGACGGTGAGGATGAACTGCTCGCGCGCGGAAAGCTCGGCATAGCGCTCGGGCGACAGCTCGGCTGGCCCCTCAGCGCCCTCGCCCTCGCCCTCGACTTCCGTCTCGGGCTCGACCACCGGCGCCTCGTCCTCCGTCTGCCCGCGCCGCACGGCGCTCGCCTGCTTGAGGTATGCCGTGCGCTCGGCCGGCGTCGCCTCCACGTGGGACAGGATCGCCATCGAGATCATGACATCGCCGTCCTCGAGCCGGATGCCGCGCACGCCCGCCGACTCGCGGCCCTTGAACACGCGCACGTCCTCGACGGGGAAGCGGATGCACTGGCCGTTGCCGGTCGTCAGCAGCACGTCGTCCGTCGGACGGCAGATGGCGACGTCGACGATCCTGTCGCCCTCATCGAGCTTCATCGCGATCTTGCCCGCACGATGGATATTCTCGAAGTCCGACAGCGCGTTGCGCCTGACACCGCCTGAGCGCGTCGCGAACATGAGCTGCAGGTCGCCCCAAGTCGAATCGTCCTCGGGCAGCGGCAGGATCGACGTGATCACCTCATCCTGCTGCAACGGCAGCAGGTTGATGAGTGCCTTGCCGAGCGATTGCGGGCTGGCCGCAGGCAGTCGCCACACCTTCATGCGGTAGCACATGCCGCGCGAGGAGAAGAACAGCACCGGCGTATGCGTCGAGGCGATGAACAGCTTAGTGACGAAATCCTCATCGCGCGTCGACATGCCCGAGCGGCCCTTGCCGCCCCGGCGCTGCGCCCGGTACGCCGACAGCGGCACGCGCTTGATGTAGCCGCGGTGGCTGACGGTGACGACGACGTCCTCGCGCTGGATCAGGTCCTCGTCCTCGACGTCGCCCTCGAGGTCAACGATCTCCGTCCGCCGCGGCACGGCGAACTGGGCTTTGATGTCGCTCAGCTCCTGCTTGACAATCTCGACGATGCGCAGCCGCGAGGACAGGATCTCGAGATAGTCCTTGATCTGGTCGGCGAGCTTCTTGAGGTCGTTGCCAATCTCATCCCGGCCCAGCGCGGTCAGCCGCTGCAGGCGCAGATCGAGGATGGCCTGGGCCTGCTCGGCGCTCAGCCGGTAGGTGCCAGCTTCCGTGATACGGTGCCGCGGGTCGGCGATCAGCTCGATGAACGGCGCGACCTCCTGCGCCGGCCAGTCGCGCGCCATCAACTGCTCCTTGGCGTCGGCGGGCGACGGCGCGCGGCGGATCAGGTTGATGACCTCGTCGATGTTGGCCACCGCGATGGCGAGGCCGACCAACACGTGCGCGCGGTCGCGGGCCTTGGCCAGCAGGTGCTTGGTGCGCCGGCTCACCACTTCCTCGCGGAAGGCGGTGAACGCGGTGATCATGTCGCGCAGGTTGAGCTGCTCCGGCCGGCCGCCGTTCAGCGCCAGCATGTTGGCGCCGAAGCTCGTCTGCAGGTCGGAATAGCGCCAGAGCTGGTTCAGGATGACGTCGGCGACGGCATCGCGCTTCAGCTCGATGACGATGCGCATACCGTCGCGGTTCGACTCGTCCCAGATGTCCGAGATACCCTCGACCCGCTTCTCGCGCACGAGATCGGCGATGCGCTCGATCAGCACGCGCTTGTTCACTTGATAGGGAATGGCGGTGACGACCAGCGCCTCGCGGTCCTTGCGGATCTCCTCCACGTGCACCTTGGCGCGCATGATGATCGAGCCGCGGCCCTTGTGATAGGCGGCGAGCGCACCGGCGCGGCCGAGGATCAGGCCCCCGGTCGGGAAGTCGGGACCCTGGACGATCTGGCACAGCGCATCGAGGCTGATCTCCGGATCATCGAGGCTGGCGAGGCAGGCGTCGATGACCTCGCCCAGGTTGTGCGGGGGAATGTTGGTCGCCATGCCGACGGCGATGCCGCCGGCGCCGTTGACGAGCAGGTTCGGGAACTTGGCCGGCAGCACGCTCGGCTCGCGCTCGGAGCCGTCGTAGTTCTCCTGGAAATCGACGGTGTCCTTGTCGAGGTCGTCGAGCAGGAACTGACTGATGCGCGCGAGGCGGCATTCGGTGTAGCGCATCGCCGCCGGCGGATCGCCATCGACCGAGCCGAAGTTGCCCTGGCCATCGACCAGCGGCACGCTCATCGAGAAGTCCTGGGCCATGCGCACCAGGGCGTCATAGACGGCGCTGTCGCCGTGCGGGTGATACTTGCCGATCACGTCGCCGACGACACGGGCCGACTTCTTGTACGGCTTCGACGCCTCGAGCCCCAGCTCGTGCATGCCGAACAGGATGCGCCGGTGCACCGGCTTCAGTCCGTCGCGCACGTCGGGAAGCGCGCGGCTCACGATCACGCTCATCGCGTAGTCGAGGTAGGAGCGCTTCATCTCCTCCGTGACCGAGATCGGGCGAATGTCGCTCGGCTCGCCGCCGGAAGGGGTCGTCTTGTCGTTGTCGGTCAAGGTGATATCCGTTCAGACACAGCGGCGCGCACGCCGTCGCGGGCGTGCGTCGCGAAGAATTCAGATCTTGCTGATTTATACCCCGGCAGCGCCCCGGCTCGCAACTCGGGCTACTCCCCAGCCCCCGTCATGTCTCTGAAATATGGGGATTCTCGCTGTCTGGCGAAAGCTTTCGCGACGTCTTGACCACCGGCCGGAGCCGCGCCGTGCCGGACCGCATCACCGTACCATGGAAGGGGCCGGAAAAATCGCAGGCGCACCGTCAGCGTTGCTCTTGGCGGGATCACGCAAGAGCACGACGTCTAGCTCGACACGCGAGGACGCTCGAAACCAAGGCGGATGCTGGCAATGAACCGATGGATTGCGCTGATCTGTTTCCTCGTGCTCGTGGTGGGCGGCGGGCTCACCATTGGTGCGTTGACGGTGCCGGACGCATGGTACGGCCAGCTCGTCAAACCTTCCTTCAATCCGCCGAACTGGGTCTTCGCACCGGTCTGGACCGTGCTTTACGTGCTGATCGCGGTCGCCGGCTGGCGCATCTGGCTGCGCGATTCCAGCAGCTCGGCGATGAAGCTCTGGTGGGTGCAACTCGTGCTCAATTTCCTGTGGTCGCCGGCCTTCTTCGCGGCTCACCAGATCGGGCTCGCGCTCCTCATCGTGGTGCTGCTGCTTGTAAGCATCCTGGCCTTTATCGCTGCGGCGTGGCGGCAGGACCGCGTGGCCGCATGGCTGTTCGTCCCCTATGCAGGCTGGGTTGCCTTCGCCACGATCCTGAACGCCGCGATTTTGGCGCTGAACTAGCAAGCCTCGGATATGGAAACGGCCCCGCGAGCGGGGCCGTGCGCAAAGAATCCAGTTCGCCCGACACAGGACACGAGTTCAGGCAGACCTCCAACGCGAACCGGGAGCTTCGGCGCCCTCGCCCGCGCGGCTGTCTAGTCCGCTACGTCAGAACGGAATCTCGTCATCCAGCGGCTTGTCGAAGCTCTTGCCGCCGCCGCTCGGCCGGCCACCGCCGCTCCCCCCGCCTCCGCGCCGGCTGTCGCCGTAGCCGCCGAAGCCGGAATCGCTGCTGTAATCCGACTGCCCGCCCTCCTGCATGCCGCCGCCGGCACCGGCGCCAGCGCGGCCGTCGAGCATGGTGAGCTGGGCGTTGAAACCCTGCAGAACGACCTCGGTCGAATAGCGCTCCTGGCCTGACTGGTCCTGCCACTTCCGGGTCTGAAGCTGCCCCTCGATGTAGACCTTGGAGCCCTTGCGCAGATAGTTCTCGGCTACCTTGCACAGGTTCTCGCTGAAGATCACCACCGAGTGCCACTCGGTCTTCTCCCGCCGCTCGCCGGTGTTCTTGTCGCGCCAGGTCTCGCTGGTTGCGATCCTGAGATTGACGATCGGCCGACCGTCCTGCGTGCGGCGGGTTTCAGGGTCCTTGCCGAGGTTGCCGACCAGGATCACCTTGTTCACGGAACCAGCCATAATGCGCTCCTTAATGCTACACCGCCGCCTGCACCTGCCAGGGCCGAACTCTCAAGCACGAACCCCTCCTGCATAACGGGCCGTCATGCACGATTCGCGTTGCATCGGCCTACCGGTAACGGTCGCGGCTCCAAGACTGTCCACGGCTTTCGCGTTCTCTCTATGTTCTAGAATAGTGCACCCGCCGCCGCGACACAACCCGCGACCTCGATTGCTCACCAGCATATGGACGCACGCGTGGACTGCTTGAAGTTGATCGGATCAGGCGGCAGCGCATCAATTCCCGCGCAGGCTGTCGACGGCGAGGGTCAGCTCGCGCAGGGGCTTTTTCGACACCGTCTCGGACGCAGGGCATTCTTTCGACTTCAGGCGGTCGTGGACGGCCGCCATATCGCCCCGGAACTGCGGCGCCTGCGCACGCTTGGCGATGCCCGTCGCTACGGCGCCGTTGCCCCAGCGCGTCCGGCACATGAAGCGCAGCAGGTGCTCGGTCACCGCCGCGGGGTAATCCACCGAGTGCGAGCTGTGGGCGAGCATGAGGCTTTGCCATTGCAGGTAGGCCGGAGTTTGCTCCCACTTGCGGCTCTCCGCCGCGTTCGCGAGCGGCGTCAGCGTGTCACTGGCCTTCG
>JAEZHL010000221.1 GCA_023416575.1 Pseudomonadota bacterium | reverse complement strand
TGTCGGCACTGAACGCCATCGTTCGCAGACTTCCCGCGGTCGAGACCCTGGGCTCGGCGACGGTCATCTGCACCGATAAGACGAGAACCCTTACGCGCAATGAACTGACGGTCCGCACCATCCTTCTCCCCGGCCGCGAGGTCACCGTCGAGGGTGTCGGCTACGAGCCCAAGGGAGACTTCAAATCCGGGGGCAGTAAGCTCGACCCTCGTAGCGACGAGGCCCTGGCCCAAGCATTGCGCATGGCGATGCTCTGCTGCGATGCCGCCATGCGGCAAACGGACGGTGGCTGGACCATCGTCGGCGATCCGACCGAAGGCGCTCTCCTCGTCGCGGCTGTGAAGGCGGGCCTCGATAGCGACGCCGAGAACGCTGCCGCGCCGCGCATCGACACGCTCCCCTTCGAGTCCGAGTACCGCTTCATGGGGACCTTGCACCACGCCCGATCTGGCGAGCGGCTCATCATCGTCAAGGGCGCGCCGGAGCGTGTTCTGGAGATGTGCGGCACCGATCGCTGTGGCGGTAGATTGGAGCCGATCGATCCGCTGGATTGGTGCGAGCGCATGGACGAGCTGGCGGGTAATGGTCAGCGGGTGCTCGCGGTGGCCGTGAAACCTGCAACACCGGGCCAGGAGCACCTTGACCACGCGCACATGAGCGACGGCTTCTCTCTGCTCGCGGCCTTCGGCCTGGTCGACCCGCCGCGGGTGGAGGCGATCCACGCGATCGAGGACTGCCACCGGGCGGGCATCATCGTCAAAATGATCACGGGCGATCATGCCCGGACCGCGCGCGCCATCAGCCAGGAACTCGGCATCAAATCCGGCACCAGCGTTCTAACCGGCCGGGATCTCGATGCCATCAGCGACGAGAAGCTGCGTACGGCGGCGCAGGAGGTGAACGTCTTCGCGCGCGCCAGCCCTGATCACAAGCTGCGGCTCGTCAAGGCGCTCCAGGCCGAGGGGCAGGTGGTCGCGATGACGGGCGATGGGGTCAACGACGCGCCTGCCCTTAAACGCGCCGACATCGGTATCGCGATGGGGCGCAAGGGGACAGAGGCGGCTAAGGAGGCCTCTCTGATGGTGCTTGCGGACGACAACTTCGCAACCATCGCCGCTGCCGTGCGCCAGGGTCGCGGCGTCTATGACAATCTGCAGAAGGCCCTGCTCACGATCCTCCCGCCCAACGGCGGCGAGGTTCTGACGGTCATTCTAGCGATCATGCTCGGCTATGGCCTGCCCATGACGCCGGTGCAGATCCTATGGGTCAACATGGTGACCTCTGTTTCTCTCGGCATCGCTCTGGCGTTCGAGCCGCCGGAGAAGGACGTGATGCTGCGCCCGCCCCGTTCCATTTCCGAGCCGATTCTGACGAGATTCGGCCTTTGGCGCATCGCGTTCGTCACGGCGCTTATGGTTTTGCCGTCCCTCGGCTTGTACATTTTCGACCTAGCCCAGGGAGCACCGATCGAGGAAGCCAGGACAGCCCTGGTCAACATGATCGTCATGGCTGAAGTCTTCTATCTGTTCAACGTCCGCTTCCTGAAGAGGAGCTCGTTGAGCCTCAACGGGCTGTTCGGCAGCCGGCCCGTACTCATCGCCGTCGCGGCAGCCGTCGCGATGCAGATCGCGTTCACGTACGTGCCCTTCATGCATGATCTGTTCGGCACCCGAAACCTCAGCATCGAGATGTGGATGCGGATCGTGGTGATCGGGGTTGCGATTTTCCTGATCGTCGAGCTCGAGAAATCCATCCGCAGATCGATGGATCTTCGCCGCCGCGCTCGCTTGGCAAGCAAGCCATCCGTTGGCGGATAGGCTTCGCCAGAAAGTCAAAGCTCGCTTTTTTTCGATGAGTTTGGGGGTGGATTCGCCCCGAGAGGTGTGCCGCATCTCCTCCCGGGGCTGGCCCCGCTGCCTGTTTCCGAACAGGAACGATCCACGCATAGTTAATGCTTGGCAGCCTGCTTGGTTCCTTGAAGCACGCGCTTTCCGCGCGCCCAGCGGCAATTCCGCAACACCGCTTCAGTCCGGCTGCGCGCGCTGGAAGGCCTCGAGTGCTTCGCGAACCGCGTCAGGCGGCAGTGTCGATTCTCGCCGAGCCGCATCGAAAAACACCATGATGCATTCGGCCGTTGCGACGCATCCGTCCTCGCCCGCTTTGAAAACTGCGTGCTGCAGCGTGAAAGACTTGCTCCCGATCCGGGCGACGCGCGACCCGATCTCGACATTGCCGGGGAACGTCAACTCCTTGAGGTAATCAATGATGAGCCGCGCGATCACAAGCTCGAGCTGCGAGCCGCTGGGCTTGAATTTCTCCAGCAGCGGATAGACGAGCGCCACGCGCGCCTGCTCGATGAACGCCGCCATGGCAGCGTTGTTGACGTGACCGATGGGATCCTGATCGCAGTAGCGGATCGAGACCGTCGTCCAGTGGTGGTAGTGCGCACGCTCACGCCGCGCCCCCAAATCGTCGTTCGCCATTGCTTCCATTCAATCGGTTGCGTGCCGTGACGGAGCACGTGCCAGATTGTCCGCGATTTCCGAAAGGCCTATAATTACCCCGCTCCATGATGATCTGCATACGTCATTTAGAACGTACCCAGCATGGGAGGACTGATATGAGCGTCTACAAGATCATTGAGCTCGTGGGAACCAGCACGGAGTCGTGGGAGGCTGCGGCCAAATCCGTCATAGAGAAGACGGCGAAGTCGCTGCGCGACTTGCGGATCGCCGAGATCGCGCAACAAGACCTCGTGATCGAGGACGGCAAGGTCGAAGCCTATCGTGTGAGGCTCAAGGTCTCCTTCAAGTACGAGGAGGAGTGAGCAGCGGCTTTATCAAATGACCTCCTCGGTCTTGTCGTCCGTTTCGCCGTAGCGGCGCAATGTTGCGGGCCGTGTGCCGGCATAGAGTTTGTCGAGCCCTGACGCGATCTTCGCATTCTCGCGCTCGAACAGGCTGTTGCCGCTGAGATCGCTTTCGACCAGGAACGGCCCGAAATTCTCTACATCGAGGACCCAGACGGCCTGGGCGAGCCCAAGCTCAGCGAGCCAGTGGACCGACGCGACGCGCTTGATCCCGCGCCCGAGCAACGCACCAGTGCCGTAACCCACGGTCGTCAGATAAATTGCGTTATTGGGCACGAACGAGCGCTGGTACGTCTCGCTCGTCATTCCACCTTTGCCGATGATGATGTTGATGCCGGACATCTTGAACCAGCCGTCGAGCCACTTGGCAAAGCGGAACGAGGCGGTGGCGGTGACGGCGCCCACCGTGAAGCTGCCGTCATCACCGATGCTGGCCGCTGGCGAGCAATGGAAATTCGCACTGCCAAGATCAGCAGCGGCCGCGGGCAGCCCGCAGCCGTCTTCAACAGCCCGCTTATAGACGCCCTCGCGCGCCGTGAAGATCCGGCCTGTGAGATACACGACCGTGCCGATCTCGAGCTTCCGCAATTCCTCCGTCGAGGCCGGGAGCTCGAGATGGACAGTCTTCAGACCCGAGTTACTTGCAGTCGTCATGGGCGTTGCGGTCTCATCAATCGAACACGATCACGCCACGCGCGACGTTACCCGCAGTCAGCTGCTGGAAGCCCTCGTTGATCTCGTCGAAGCGGTAGGTCCGGCTGATCAGATCATCGAGATTGATGCGCTTCTCCATATCGAGATCCGCCAGAATGCCGAAATCGATGCTGGGGCGCACCGAGCCGTAATAGGTGCCGGTGAACTTCTTCTCCATGTAGACCATGTTCATCAGCCCGATCGGCGCCGTGGCGCTATAGGCCGGAATGCCGACCAGGACCGCGTGACCGGCAGGTGCGACGGCATCGACAATCTGCACCGCCGTCGTCGGGCTGCCAATGGCATCGAACGCATATTCGGCGCCGAGACCGCCCGTCAGCTCGCGCACCCGCTTCACGACGTCTTCCTCGCGGGCGTTGATGGTGTGCGTGGCGCCGAACTGCTTGGCGTACTCGAGCTTGTTGTCGAGCAGGTCGGCGGCGATGATCGTCTTGGCGCCGGCGAGCCGCGCGCCCTGCACCACGTTGAGACCGACGCCGCCGCAGCCGATGACGAGCACGGACGAGCCGGCTGGCACCTGCGCATGGCGGATGACGGCACCGATTCCGGTCGCCACGCTACAGCCGATGATCGCCGCGTGCGTCCAGGGCAGATCTTTTCGGACCGACACGAGCTGCTCGGCCGGACAGACGACGTATTCGGAGAACGTGCCGATACGCGCCATGACGTTCACCGGCTCGCCATTCAGCTTCACGCGCGCCGTGCCGTCGTGCATCCGCCAGCGTGGCGTGTCGTTATGGCCGGTGCAGAGAACTGTGCGGCCGTTGGAGCAATACGGGCAGTGGCCGCAGTGTGGACGGAACGAGAAGATGACGTGGTCACCGACTTTCAGATTCGCGACGCCTGGCCCCGTCTCCACGACCTCGCCGGCAGCCTCGTGACCCAGCACCATAGGCAGCGGCAACGGCCAGTCGCCATTCATGATGTGCCAGTCGCTCATGCATACGCCGGCTGCGCGGACCTTGACACGGGCCTCGCCAGCCTTCGGCGGCTCCTGCTCCAGGTCGAGAATTTCGAGTGGTTTGTTGACGGCCGTCAGCACTGCAGCGCGCATGGACGCTTTCTCCCGTTCCTGCTTTGACTCACATTATGAGGTCTGACTGTCGTCGCCAACAGCTTCCCGCGGCCCACACGCCGAGCAAATGCACGCCTACTCCGCCGCCTCGGATTGAACCGGTTGCTCCCATTCCACGGTTGCCCGCCGCGAATAATCGGTAAACCACATCGGATCCGTTCGGAACTCCGCGCGACCATCGCGGTGAATGCGCGCCGTCGCCCGTCGTGAGGACAGGCAGAACATGTGCACGCTCATGGGCATTCCGCCGGTGTGGCAGTATCCGACCTCGACATGGCAATCGACGACCATGGACGAGCCCATGAAGCCCATCGCACCCATGCCGATGGAGTTGCCTATGTTCTTCAGCTCATCCTCGAGCGCCGCGATCTTCGGGTCGGGATGACGGGAGCCGACGACGCGCAGACATGAGGCCTGCTTGCCGAGCACCATGCAGGCGTCCTTCGATCCGCCGAGCCCGACGCCGACGATCGCCGGCTGGCAGGCGAGGCCGCGCTTTCCGAACCCGATCAGCGTATCGAGATAAAAGCGCTTGATCCCCTCGATGCCATCGCCCGGGAAAAGCATGCGGTAATCGGAGCCGAACAGGCCGCCCTTGTGCACCGTCGTCAGCTCGATCCAGTCGGCATCGGGATGGAAGGCGTAGTCGATTTCCGGCGCGTTGATGCCGACGTTGTTGTTGTGATCGGTTCGCCAGAGCGGGTGTACGCGATTGGGCCTGAGCGGTACGTCCTGCGTCGACTTCGCGGTTGCCCGGCGCAGCGCCGCCTCGAGCGCGATCGGCCCGCCTTCCATCCGCGCGTCGTTGCCGATCTTCACATACCAGCGCGGGCAACCGGTGTCCCCGCACATGGCCCGCCGGTCCTCCTTAGCCGCCTCGTAATTCTCGAGCATGGCCTGGATGACGAAGGCTGATAGATCGCCTTTTTCGGTATCAGCGCACTTACGCAGTCCCGCGAGATAATCGTCCGGGATCTCGATGGCTGCCTTGGCCATGAGCTGCTCGGCGACAGACTGGATTGAGGCGAGTGGGATCATGGCGTCCGACTCCGAAGCATTGCCGAAATCATGAGTTCACTCCGCCGCACGGCGGCCGTCGAGAAGGGACTCGC
>JAEZHL010000216.1 GCA_023416575.1 Pseudomonadota bacterium | reverse complement strand
CAGTATCACGCCAACTACTACGGGGCCTTCGTGCTCGATCCCGACGGCTACAACATCGAGGCGGTTTGCCACCACGCCGAGTGAGGCGGCCATGAACGAGCAGGGCAGCTCTCCCCCCTTTCAGCGGCATCGGATCTATTACCTTGTCCTGAAAATCATCGTGGTGCTGGCTGCCCTTGCCATCGCACTGCGTTTTGTCGAAGTCATCTGAGGAAGTAATGAGTACCGAGCGTCTTTACCTGTTCGACACCACCCTGCGCGACGGCGCGCAGACGACCGGGGTCGATTTTTCGATCGAGGACAAGCGCCGTATCGCGGAGGTTCTCGACTCGCTCGGGATCGATTACATCGAGGGTGGCTATCCGGGCGCCAACGCGACCGATACGGCGCTGTTCGCCGCGCGCCCTCAACTCCAGAACGCCCGCTTCACGGCCTTCGGCATGACCAAGCGGGCAGGCCGGTCCGTCTCCAACGACCCAGGGTTCCAGGCGACGCTGAACTCCGGTGCAGACGCCATCTGCCTCGTTGCCAAGGCCTGGGACTATCATGTGCGTGTCGCGCTCGGCATCACCAACGAGGAGAACCTCGACGGTGTGGTCCAGTCGGTGGGCGCCGTGCGCGAGACCGGCACGGAGGCGATGATCGACTGCGAGCACTTCTTCGACGGCTACAAGGGCAATCGGGCCTATGCGCTCGCGGTCGCCCGCACGGCCTACGAGGCGGGCGCGCGCTGGGTGGTGCTCTGCGATACCAATGGCGGTACGCTGCCCCACGAGGTCGAGCGCATCGTCCGCGAGGTGACGGAGGTCATCCCCGGCGCCCACATCGGCATTCATACCCACAACGATACTGAGAACGCCGTTGCCAACTCGCTCGCCGCCGTGCGGGCGGGCGCGCGGCAGATCCAGGGAACGCTCAACGGTCTCGGCGAGCGTTGCGGCAATGCCAATCTCACCTCGATTATTCCGACGCTGCTGTTGAAATCGGAATTCGCGGACAGGTTCCAGACCGGAGTGACGTCCGAGCGGCTGATGCGGCTGACGCAGGCGAGCCGTATCCTGGACGAGATCCTCAATCGCGCTCCCAACCGGCAAGCGCCTTATGTCGGCGAGGCGGCGTTCGCGACGAAGGCAGGCATCCACGCATCGGCCATTCTCAAGGAGCCGGAGACCTACGAGCATGTGAAGCCCGAAAGCGTCGGCAACCGGCGCCGCGTGCTCGTCTCGGATCAGGCCGGTAAGTCGAATGTGGTGGCTGAGCTGGAGCGGCTCGGCATCCAGGTCGACAAGAACGATTCGACTGTCGCCCGCCTGCTGGAGGAGGTGAAGGAGCGGGAAGCGGTCGGGTACGCGTTCGAAGGAGCCGAGGCCTCGTTCGAGCTGCTGGCCCGCCGGCTGCTCGGCGAAGTGCCGAAATACTTCACCGTCGACAGCTTCCGGGTGATGGTGGAGAAGCGCCACAACGCGGTCGGCCGGCTGGTCACGGTATCCGAGGCGACGGTTCGCGTGTTCATCGCCGGAGACGAGGAGCCGCTGTGGTCGGTGGCCGAGGGCAATGGTCCGGTGAACGCGCTGGACCAGGCCTTGCGCAAGGACCTCGGCCGCTACCAGAAGCACATCCGCGACGTCGAGCTCGTTGACTACAAGGTTCGGATCCTGACCGGAGGCACCGAGGCCGTGACGCGGGTGCTGATCGAGAGCCATGACAAGGCGACCGGCGCGCGCTGGTTCACGGTCGGAGTGTCGCCCAACATTGTCGATGCCAGCTTTGAAGCGCTCGTCGACTCGATCAACTACAAGCTGCTGAAAGATGGCGCGACGGTCGCTTGAGATCGCGTGCATCGGCCGGAGTGGCGCCCCCGAGGTCGTGGTTCTCGAGGCCTGAGGGGAGTGCTACTGCGGTGGTGGTGCAGGCGCCTGGGGCGGTGATGCTGGTGCCGAGGGCGCGTTCTGCTGCGTGGGCATGCCGGTCGGGACGATCGGCTCGCCTGCTGGGATCAGCCAAAGAACGATGAAAATCAGCAGCACTATGACCGCGAGATACCAGCCCAGACCACCCGCCATGAGCTTCTTTCCGTGGTGATTGCCCCCGGTTGAGAAACCCGCAGCCGCTTGCTCCAGTTCCGTCCTGAAGCAGCGGCTGCGGTCTAGCGTCGTCGAGATTGCGTGAGGATCATTCAGCCGGAGCGTAGTGGCCCTGCCGGACGGTCGCCGTATCGCCTTCGACGGCAGTGGCCGACCGGTTGCGGGCGAGGAGCGTGTAGACGGTTGGCACGACGAAGAGGGTCAGAACCGTCCCGAGCACGAGACCGCCGACGATCACGAGGCCGATCTGGTTGCGGCTTTCCGCGCCGGCGCCCGTTGCGATGGCCAGCGGAACCGCACCCAGGACCATGGCGCCCGTCGTCATCAGGATCGGACGCAGGCGCAGCGCCGACGCCTCGATGACCGCATCACGCCGCGACCGGCCTTGCTCCTGCAACTGGTTGGCGAACTCAACGATCAGGATGCCGTTCTTCGTGATGAGACCGACGAGGGTCACCAGCCCGACTTGGCTGTAGATATTCATCGTTCCGCCACCGAGCTTCAGCGCGAGCAGCGCGCCCGTCATCGACAACGGCACGGTCAGCATGATGATGAACGGATCGATGAAGCTCTCGAACTGCGCCGCGAGGACGAGATAGATGAAGAAGAGCGCTAGGATGAAAGTGAAATAGATGTCCCCCGAGGCCTGCATGTACTCGCGCGACTGGCCGATGTAGTCGATCTGAGCCGAGCCAGGGATCACGCGACGTGCGGCCTGCTCTAGAGCTGCGAGCGCCTCGCCCTGCGAGTAGCCCGGGGCGACGTTGGCGGTGATGTCGGCTGATCTCAACTGATTCATGCGGCCCAGCTCGCGCGGGGCAACCGACTCGCGCAGGTCCACCAGATTGGAGAGCTGGATCATCTGCCCGTGGGCGCCGCGCACGTAGATTTTCGACAGCTGGTCGGGATTGGTGCGGTCGATGTCGGCAACCTGGACGATGACGTCGTACTGCTTGCCGTTATGCTTGAAGCGCGTCACCTGGCGGCCGCCGAGCATGGTCTCCAGTGTGCGCCCGATCGTCTCCACCTCGGCGCCGACGTTCGCCGCCTTCTCGCGGTTCACGGACACCTTGATTTCCGGCTTGTTGAGCTTGAGCCGCGTCTCCAGGTTGGCGAGCGCCGGATGCTTCTCGGCTTCCGCGAGGACGGCCTCGACCATCTTGTTGATCTCGGAATACTCCGCCTGCGCCTGTAGTGCGATCCAGACTGGCCGCGAGCTGGCGTTCTGTCCTAGCGACGGCGGGTTCGTGGCATAGGCGAGCACGCCCGGCAGCTCCTTCATCTTCGGGGCCAGCGAGCCGACGATGTCCTGCTGCTTGCGCTCGCGCTCGCTCCAGGGCTTCAGGCGGGCGAACGAGATCCCCTGCGAGACGATGGGATTGCCGGCGACGACGAAGAACGCCTCGACCTCGGGCACGTTGGAGAACACGTCCTCGAAGCGTCTCGCATACTTGTCGACGAACTTGATCGTCGCGCCCTCCGGACCGATGAAGAAGCTGACGATGGTGCCGCGGTCCTCGACGGGCGAAAGCTCGGGCTTCAGCGTGACGAAGACGAAATAGCTGCTGGCGGCGAAGGCGAGGCCGATTACGAGCACCAGCGCTCGCATCTTCAGCACGCCGCCGAGAGCCGAGCGGTAGCCGTTGGTGAGGCCGACGAGGATCCGCTCGATCAGATTGTAAAGCCTGCCATGGCTCGACTGATGCCGCAGCATGCGCGCGCACATCATCGGGCTGAGCGTGAGCGCGATGAAGCCCGAAACGATGACGGCGCCGGCCAGCGCCCAGGCGAACTCCGTGAACAGCCGGCCCGTGGTGCCCGACATGAAGCCGATGGGAGCATAGACCGCCGCCAGCGTCAGCGTCATGGCGATGACGGCGAAACCGATCTCCTTGCTGCCCTGGAAGGCAGCCGCCATCGGCGACATTCCCTCCTCGATGTGGCGATAGATGTTCTCCAGCACGACGATCGCGTCGTCGACGACGAGGCCGATTGCCAGCACCATGGCGAGCAGGGTCAGCGTATTCACCGTGAACCCGAGCACGTACATGATGGCGAAGGCGCCGAGCAGGGACGCGGGGATCGTGATCACCGGAATGATCGTCGCCCGCAGATTGCGCAGGAACAGGAAGACCACGATCACGACGAGGAGCACCGCCTCGCCGATCGTCTTGAAGACGGAATCGATCGACGCCTGGATGAACACCGACGTGTCGTGCGCCACCTCGACCTTCATGCCCTCGGGCAGGTTGGCCGTGATGAAAGGCAGCTCGGCGCGCACGCCCTTCGAGATGTCGAGCGGGTTGGCAACGGCTTGCTTGACGACGCCGATGGCGACCGCAGGCTGGCCCTTGAAGCGGACGGACACGCGCTCATCGAGCGGGCCGCGCTCGATCCGGGCGACGTCGCGCAATCGGACCGGGTAGCCGGAAACCTGCTTCACGATCACGGCGCCGAACTGATCCGGCAGGCGCAGGTCCGTCTCGGCGAGCACCGTGAACTCGGTCTCCCTGCTCTCGATGCGCCCGGCAGGAACCTCGACGTTCTGCCGGCGCAGCGCGTTCTCGACGTCCTGTGTCGTCAGATTGTAGGCGGCTAGTCGCGCTGCATCGAGCCAGATGCGCATCGCGAACTTGCGCTCGCCGAAGATGCGCGCCTCCGCCACGCCGGTGATCGACTGCAGCCGGTCTTTGACGACGCGATCGGCGAAGTCGGTGATCTCGAGCTGCGAATGCCGGTCGGACGAGAAGGCGAGATAGAGGACCGGCTGCGCGTCGGCCTCGACCTTGGAGATGATCGGCTCCTCGATCTCGTCAGGCAGGCGGCCACGGACGCGCCCGACCCGGTCACGCACGTCATTGGCCGCAGCCTCGACATCGCGTCCGAGCTTGAAGCGGACGACGATGAAGCTGCGCTCCTGGCGCGTGGTGGAGCGCATGAAGTCGATGCCCTCGATTCCGGCAATCGATTCCTCCAGCACGCGGGTCACGGTGCTCTCGATGACCTCTGCGCTGGCGCCGCGATAGATGGTCTCGACGAGGACCACCGGCGGGTCGATGTTGGGGTACTCGCGCACCGTCAACCGGCTGAACGACACGAGGCCGACGAGGACGATGATGAGGCTGAGGACCGTTGCGAATACGGGCCGCCGGATGCACAGCTCGGGCAGACGCATGGGTCAGTTCGCCTCTGCCAGATTGGCCCGGACCAGCGAGCCATCGCGCAATTTCAGCGCGCCTTCCGTCACGACGAGCGCGTCGGAGTCGAGGCCGCTCACCACCTCGACCTCGCCGGCACGGCGCTGCCCTATGTTGATCTTGGTGAGCTTCGCTTTGCCCTGGTCGAGCCGGAACACGAACACGTCCTGGCCCATCGGCACGAGCGCCGTCTCCGGCACCAGAACCCTCTGCTCGAGATCTTCTGTGATCAGGACGACGCGCGCGAACATGCCCGAGCGCAACAGATCGTTCCTGTTGGGAAGACGCGCGCGCAGAATGATCGCCCGGCCGTTCGGATCATGCGCGGGGTCGATGGCGTAGACCTTGCCATCGAACGTCTCGCCGGGGATGGCATCTAGGGTGACTTGGACCGCCTGTCCCGTCTTGAGTTGCACGGCGTAGATCTCGGGAACGCGAAAATCGACCTTCAGCGTTTCCATGCTCTCGATATTGACGATATCCCGGCCAGGGGTGACGTAATCGCCGACGCTCACATTCCTGAGGCCGAGGATGCCGTCGAATGGCGCCGTCAGCATCGCCTTTTCCAGAGTCGCCTGCGCGAGTGCCAGCGCCGCCTCGTCGGCGCGCAGCTTTGCAACCGCTTCGTCATGGGCGCGCTGGGAGCCGGCCCCCTTGGCCAGCAGGTCCTTGGCGCGATCGAAATTCAGGCGGCTCAACGCCAGGCTCGCGTTCTGCTGATCGACCTGCGCCCGCGCGATGGCATCGTCGAGCTTGACCAGCGGCGTTCCGCGCGCAACGCGCTGCCCCTCCTCAAACAGAATCTGGCTGATGCGGCCGGCGATCTCAGGTCGGATGATGACTGATTCCTCAGACCGCAAACTCCCGACGGCTTCGATCTGCCGCCGGATCGCGCCGATCCTGACGTGAGCCGCCTCGACGGCGATCTCGCTGGGGGCTGGGGCCGGGGCGGCAGCAGGCGGCGCGTGCCGCGCATCGAAGTACAGCCAGCCGAAAGCGACGAGGACGAGCGCCCCGGCCAACATCACGGCTCCAGCGAGCAAGCGCATCAGTTTCCCAGCTCCTTGACAGTGCACATCATAAAGGATTGCTCGCAAAGCTCCAGAACCACCGTGCGTCGGGTAAGCAACCCCTGACGCCCGACAGTCAACCACCTGCAGTGTGTTAGGAGTGCCGGTTAGCACCCAATCGTCAACATAGACTGTATGCGAACGTCGAGCTCAAGAGGATCGCGCGTTGTCGCCACCTGGGTTGAGCTGCGCAGGCGCTGTGCAATCTATGATTGCTGGTGGGGCGGAGTTGGGGAGGGAAAGTCGCGCGCAAGTCGGGTTGGTGACCCGGATAGCCGCTCTGTCTATACGAACGTTCCACCCGGCGTCGGATCATCCGGGGAGCGCCGGTTCACGGAAATGATCGCAAGTCCCAAGATCAGGATGGACCCCAGCGCAATCGAGGCGCCGCTGAACAACAAATCCATGAAGAAGCCGATAGCTCCTCCTCCCGCGAAGCCGAGCAGAACGAAGAAGAAGAGCCCGGACCAGAACAAATTCGGCTCGCCATTGATTCCCTTGTTCGTAAACGCAGATTGAACCAGAGCATTGGAAGCCATTTGAACGACGAATGTGACGGCAACCGCCCCGTAGAGCATGCCGTGGTTCTTGTGAAATGCGTTGCCCAGAGCGCCGGCCGCGAAACTCACCGCGTATGCAATGTTGTGCGGGTCCGCCGAGCCCTGTAGGGCGAAATACGCCAAAATAGCCAACAATACAGCCAGGCAAAACAGGACGCCGGGCGTAAAGGATTTGCCACTGCGCAGGAACGCCGTCATCAGCACGCCGCTCGCCGCCGATCCTGCGCCGAAGCAGATCACCGACACGATAGCAGGCACGAATTTCGCCCAGTCACCTTGGACGAGATAGAAACCGCTCGAGACGACGTTGCCGGATTGGACGGTCGCGAACGTCTGGGCGTGCGCGATCGTCCAGGCATTGAGCAGCCCCGCGACCAAGGCAAGCAGGAAACCCACGACAGGTTCCTCCATCAACGGAAAGCGGATGACCTCAGGATGCTTTCGGACAAATTTTATCTCGGGCTCTGGCGCTGCGGGGCTGCTCATCGAACGGCTCAACGCTCCTTGGTCAGCTGAGGACGTCTGTGGCCCGGGCGGGTTGGCGCTTAGGAGCGGGGCCACCTTGACCCTGCTTCAGTGCTGCGAGCGCGTCAGTGATGGCAACGAAGCGCTCAAGATGCGCATGAAGCACTTCGCGAGTCGTATCGACATCTGCTATCGCTCCCTTCTTGAGAACGAAGCTCAAGCCGTATGGTTTCCCGTCTAGCTTGTTGATCGTCGCATTCGCTGTCGAAGGTGGCACCAGAACGCAGCCCCACGCTGCCCCCACCGCGTTCAAGTCGTCGACGACGCGCTCCTGGCCCGCATGCGCGAGGTCTGAGGTCGCCATGGCGGTGAAGGTCTTGCTGAGATATGCCCCTTTGGATGCGTCGTCGTGGTTCTCATCGATGAAGGCTTTGATGGACGCCGAGAGCAGCCCGGTATGCGCTGGTGAGGTGAAGATCAGGCCGTCCGCCCAGGCCAAGTCATCCTTGGTTGCTTCGCCCGCGGACTTTGCTGACGCAGCCATATGTTCTTCCAGGACGAGCTGCTTCACCCCGCACAACCGGGCCTCTGATCCGAGATCGTTGAGAACCGGTTCGACCAACGCGGCGAGCTCCGCGTTGGCGCCGAACAGACTGGAAAAGACGACGAGAACGTTGGCCTCGTTCACACTCACTTCCGGACCTTCGATTGATCGTACCAGACCACCAGGGATGGTTTCGTGTTCAACGGGAAGGACTCAACGAACTCCGGCGAGACGTTCAGGTGCTCGGCAACGATCAACGACGGGTTCGAGGCGAGCCACTTGTTAAATGAGATCTCGGAATACCGGGGTTCTTGAAGATCTCGAGGAAGATGACCTTCTCGTCGCCGATGTTCTGGATGTAATGCCCGGCGACAAGCGGGACGATGCCGACGTCTCCAGCGTGGTAGTCGAAGGTGCGAGCCACACCACCCGAATCGAACACGGTCATCCTGGCCGAGCCCTGAAGGTAATACTGTCATTCCGCAGCCTTCGGATGCCAATGCAGCTCGCGCATCCCGCCGGGCTCGATTTCAACGATCGCGACCGAGATCGTCTTGGATGCGGGGAAGTTGATGCTGTCGATAATTCGCACCCGTCCCGCCTCGGATTCGATCGGCTGAATGGTATCCATGTGGAAGGTGACGGGCGATGGAACGGTGCCGTCTGGATCGGGACGATTGACTTTGTCGATCGGCCCAGGGATTGTGCCCTTGAAAATATATTTTTCTGACTTCGGAAATGCGGAGATTTCGTCTTCCGTTTTCTTGAGGTTTGCGGCGAGGACATCTTGCGGCAAATGCGAGATGAAATCGGATAGCAGAAATGTATTGAACTCCGAAAAATCAGGCTCGCTGAATACCAGAAGGAACTCGCAGCCCTGGTCGAGCCCTTGGATCGAGTGTGGCAGGCCGGCCTCGAAGTTCCAAAGATCACCTGCCGAGACATCGTCTATGAAGGAGCGGCCGTTCTCATCGAGGGCGGTCACGCGTGCTCTGCCGACGAGCATGATCGCCCACTCGGTTTCTTTGTGCCAATGAAGCTCGCGGTATGCGCCGGGCTCCAACGCCATGTTCAGGCCGGCGCCGGCGTGCGACGCGGGTAATTCGCGATTTGTGACCTCGCGTGCCCACCCGCCATAGCACAGGCGGTTATGGGCATCCGAGAAGCTGAATTTCATGTTCGGCAAGGTGCCGGAATCAGTTGCCGGCGGCGTCAGGATGTCGGGATTTTCCCGGTCGCGCCAAATGTCCCTCGGGCCGAGTCGAGCCAACCCTAGTGATCGGTTTTGCGAATTGGTTGTGGGTCGCCATGCATAAACGAAACTCCTCACGCGCTGGGGTCATTCATTTCGAGCGGCCGTCTCGCAGCAAGCGGGCACACTCCCCATCGTGACCGGCGTGGACACCGCCACCGCGGAACCGCCCAGCACCCAAGGGTGACGCCGATCGTTCTCGCGGCCAGAACGTCATCTCCTTGTTATTGTTCCCATGGCAATTTACTCGAAATAAAATGCAGCAAAGTGAGCGGTTTGGTAAATACTTAGTACGGGATTGTACTTTAAATAAAAGAATTCGGAAGTATACGCGCAGGCGAAAGGCGAATGGCTGCTGGAGTTTTGATTGTGTTATGGGCCGCTTCGATCGTGTTTGTCGGATGCTGCATCTTCGATCGAGGAGCGCAAGCCATGCTCTACTGCGAAAACCGAGCGGCGGTCAGTCGGAGAGCGCCGGAACGATGCGAAGCTGGCTAACGGGGTAAGCTGGAAAGACCTGCAAGGAACCGCGCATCTGCATTCAGCGCTGAGAACCTAGCCCTGCCGTTCGCGACGTCGGGCAGTTGCTGGCAAGATCTGGCGGAGACGAGGTCCGCCATTGCTGCGTTTCAGTCTGTCGTAATGAGATGCAATTAATCGCGAATAATCAAGGTGTTGCAGGAATTGCAACAACATATCTGCCTTGATTGGTTTCGTCCTGTGTCGGCGAGATCAGCACGCAAGATGTCCTTCGAGTGCTGGATCCGATCTGGCGCGAGAAGACAGAAACAGCGCAGCCTGACGCTCTGAGGCCGCGAGCGCAAGCATACGCTTTCGGAAATCGTGCTTGCTGCGCTTCATCATCCGAGGACTACCACGTCTGCTCGCGGCATTGCCTTCATCGAGAAATCCCAGAAGCGGTCATTCATGCGACCGTAGTCGGGGCCCTGTTCGAGCGCCGACCAGGTCTGCTGATAGGTGCAATACAGCCCTCAAATGTCGATCTTCATACGACGTTGCTCCTTGCTGCATTAGCAGGTCAGGTCCGATTGGGGATGACGAGGAGACCAACGCGAGCTGGCGAACCGTCGTTAGTGACCCATAGAAAACAGGCTGCATCACCATCTGCCGGCCCTGCTTCCTGCACTGCCGCCAACGCCTTCGCCAGTTTCTCATGCAGACGCCGCGCCTCAGGCCGGTCAGACGCGATCAAATAACCGGCCGCCATGGCCCATAGCTCGCACAGCGCCGCCGGCTCGGAGGCGTGCGCGGCCGCGAGGGCCTTCATCTCCTCATGCAGACGCCGCGCCTCAGGCGGGTCAGAAACGCGCGGAGGTGATTGATCAAATGAACGCCGCCATGGCCCATAGCTCGCGCAGCGCCGGCTCGGAGGTGTGTGCGGCCGCGAGGGCCTTCATCTCCGCATGCAGACGCCGCGCCTCAGGCAGGTCAGACGCGCGGAGGTCATTGAGCAAATTGAACGCCGCCTTGGCCCAA
>JAEZHL010000201.1 GCA_023416575.1 Pseudomonadota bacterium | reverse complement strand
TCATGACCTCGGACAGCAGACAGATGTAATCCGGCGTGTTGTGGCCGAGGTCAACGAGATCGAACTCCTCGAGCATATTCAGCATCTCGAGCAGCATGACGCCGCCGCCGGGCGGCTGATTGGTCGTCACCTTGTGCCCGCGGTACGTGCCTTCGAGCGGTCGGTTGCGGATCGGGTGGTATTCCTCAAGATCGCGGCGGGTAATCAGGCCGCCATGGGCTGCCATGTCGGCGACGATGCGGTCAGCGATCTCGCCGTGATAGAAGACATCGACACCCTCTCGCGCGATTTGCTCGAGCGTCCGGGCCATATCAGGGTTCTTCACGCCCTCGCCGAGCCGCTTCGGCGTCCCGTCGGGGTGGCAATAGAAGGCCCTGCCGGATGCCGAATAGGAAAGCCGCTCGTGGTTCGCGGTCCGGCCGAGATGGCTGCCCTCGCTCCAGAAGGCGGATACGCCCGCCCGCACGACCCAACCGTCGTGGGCGGCCCGAATGGCGGGCGCGACGACATCCGCCCACGGCAGCTTTCCATAGCTCCGGTGCGCCTCGCCATAGGCTTTCAGGGCGGCCGGTACGCAGATCGACTTGTAGCCGATATCGTTGATGCGCCCCTTCAGGATGAAGCCGAAGCCATCGCGCGTCTCTCCCTCGATGAGATCGCTCCACATCGTCGGCGTGGCGGCCAAGGGAGCGGGCGCGTGGAAGTCGATGTATTCGTGCCTGCCCTCATCGCGCAGATAGACGGCCATGCTGCCGAAACCCGCGATGCCGCACATGAGTGGGTCGACGACCGTCTGCACGAGCGCGCACGCGATCGCGGCGTCAACGGCATTGCCCCCCGCCCGCATGATCTCGATCGCGGCCTCCGCCGCCTCCGGCTGAGGCGCAGAAACCATCCCTGTTGCTGTCATCGCCAACTTCCTTCCAATTCGATCATCGGAGCGAGCGAGGCCCCGAGCGCTTCATAGCCGCGCTTGAGGGCGAGGAACAACACCCCGCGTTCCGAACGACATTCATCAGGCAAGCGCTTGCCTGCTCAGTTTTGGGATAGATATCGGACCACTTGCCTAGCCTTATCCGAAGCGGCCTGCCGCCTGCTCGCGCCCCACGGTAATTCAGCAATAGGCATAAATTCGATCCGAGCTTGTATCAGCGTGCGAACCAATCCAGTGAGCCGACGTTTAATGCGCTAGGCCGCCCTTCTGTTTGCGAGGCGGCACCGAGGTGACACGAATTCCTCCGACAGGCGCCTTTGCTCATGCCAGATACTCCTCTCCTGGATCAAATCCGTTCCCTGGCCGATCTTCGTGGAATCGCCGATGACGACTTGACCGCATTGGCTGACGAGTTGCGGACGGAAACGATCCACGCCGTTTCCGTGACAGGAGGTCATCTCGGAGCCGGACTCGGCGTCATCGAGCTGACCCTCGCCCTCCACAAGGTCTTCGATACGCCCCGTGACCGGCTGATCTGGGATGTCGGTCATCAGAGCTATCCCCATAAGATCCTGACCGGCCGGCGGGATCGCATCCGCACCCTGCGGCAGGGCGGCGGCCTCTCCGGCTTCACCAAGCGCGCCGAAAGTGAGTACGACCCGTTCGGCGCCGCGCATTCCTCGACATCTATTTCGGCCGGATTGGGCATGGCGGTTGCGCGTGATCTCGCCGGCAAAAGCCACAATGTCATTTGCGTCATCGGTGATGGTGCAATGAGCGCGGGCATGGCGTACGAGGCCATGAACAATGCCGGCGCGATGGATTCCCGCCTCATCGTCATTCTCAATGACAACAATATGTCGATCGCGCCGCCCGTCGGCGCCCTGAGCGCGCATCTGGCGCGGCTCATCTCGAGCAGCGCCTATCGTCAGGTGCGCGGCCGGCTGAAGCGGCTCGTCGATAACATGCCGCGCGCCTGGCAGCGCAGGGCCGCCCGGGTCGAAGAGTTCACCCGCAGTTTCTGGACCGGCGGCACCCTGTTCGAGGAACTGGGCTTCTATTACGTCGGCCCGGTGGATGGTCATAACTTCGACCACCTGCTCCCGGTTCTGAGGAATATCCGGGATGCGAAGGAAGGCCCGATTCTGGTGCACGTCGTCACCAAGAAGGGAAAGGGCTACGTTCCCGCCGAGAACTCGGCCGACAAATACCACGGCGTCAACCGATTCAACGTCATCACCGGCGCGCAGGAAAAGGGCCGCCCGAGCGCACCCAGCTATACAAAAGTTTTCGCCGAAACTTTGATCAAACTCGCCGAGCGCGACGACAAGATCGTCGCGATAACAGCAGCGATGCCATCTGGGACCGGGCTCGATCTTTTCGGGTCGAAATTCCCGCAGCGCTGCTTCGATGTCGGAATTGCCGAGCAGCACGCCGTCACCTTTGCCGCCGGATTGGCAACTGAAGGCTATCGGCCGTTCGCGGCGATCTACTCGACCTTCCTGCAGCGCGCCTACGATCAGGTCGTGCACGACGTCGCCATTCAGAAGCTTCCCGTTCGGTTCGCCATCGACCGGGCCGGCCTCGTCGGCGCCGATGGTCCGACCCATGCCGGCTCGTTCGACGTGGCGTACCTCGGTTGCCTGCCGGGCTTCACCCTGATGGCCGCGGCCGACGAAGCGGAGCTCGTCCGGATGCTCGGAACCGCCGCCCTTATCGATGACGGCCCCTCCGCGGTCCGCTATCCGCGCGGCGAAGGCAGCGGCATTGCGCTTCCCGACCCGTTCCAGCCGCTCGATATCGGCAAGGGACGCATCGTCCGTGAAGGCACTTCGGTCGCGCTGCTGTCCTATGGCGCACGGCTGCCCGAATGCCTGCGCGCCGCCGACGAGCTTGCGAGCTTCGGGCTGCCGACGACCGTCGTCGATGCCCGCTTCGCCAAGCCCCTCGATACGGATCTGATCCGGCTGCTGGCGCGCGAGCACGCGGTGCTGGTGACCGTCGAGGAGGGCGCGGTCGGCGGATTCGGCTCCCACGTCCTGCAGTACCTCGCCTCTGCCGGAATGCTCGATAGCGGCCTCAAGGTGCGCACGATGGTGCTTCCCGATTGCTTCATCGACCACGACAAGCCCGAGGCGATGTACGAAACGGCGGGGCTGAATGCATCCGGCATCGTTCGCACGGCCATGGCGGCTCTCGGCAGGCCGGAGAGCCAGGCAGATCTGGCCGCCGGCGCGCCGTGGTTCGCCGCGACGGCATCACGGGCATGACGGGTCGCCGCCCGGACGAGACCCAGCGATGAGAGAGGCCCCGCACTCCGATCAGTCGAATGCGGACGGAGGACCCGCCAAGAGCGACAGCAAGCTTGGAACCGTTCTCGTGACAGGCGCCACCGGCCTTGTCGGTGGTGCGGTCGTCCGTGCCCTGGCACGGGCCGGTTTCACCACGCACGCCCTGGTCCGCCCCGGCAGCAACCGTGCCAATCTCGCCGGCCACGTGGTGACGGTGCGGCAGGGCGACATTCTCGATCCCGCGACCGTCGACCGGGCGCTCGAGGGTGTGCGCTATCTCGTGCACGCAGCCGCGGACTACCGCCTGTGGGCCCGCAATCCCGAAGCCATCACGCGCACGAACGTCGAGGGCACGCGCATCGTCATGGAAGCCGCTCTCCGGGCCGGCATCGAGCGCATCGTCTACACCAGCAGCGTGGCGACCATCGCGCCAACGCAGAACGGCGCGCCGTCCGACGAGAGCCGCAGGGCGGAGCCCGGACACGGGATCGGGCCGTACAAGCGCAGCAAGATCATCGCTGAACGGCTGGTCGAGCGCATGGTGGCAGACGAGAACCTGCCCGCCGTCATCGTCAATCCGAGCACGCCGGTCGGCCCCGGCGACGTCCGGCCGACGCCAACCGGCCGGCTGGTACTCGAGGCCGCGCGTGGCCGCATGCCCGGATATGTCGAAACCGGCCTTAACGTCGCGCATGTCGATGACGTGGCTCACGGGCACCTGCTCGCACTGCGCACGGGCCGCGTCGGAGAGCGCTACATCCTCGGCGGCGAAAACGTCCAGCTCTCCGAGATCCTGGGCGTGATCGCGAAGCTGATGGGCCGGCGACCGCCGCGGATCAACATTCCGCACGCTGCCGTTTACCCGGCTGCTGTCGCTTCCGAGATGTGGGCACGCATGACGGGTCGCGATCCGTTCATCACGCGGGAGGGGCTGCGCTTGTCACGGCAGCGCATGTTTTACAGCGATGCCAAGGCGCACGCCGAGCTCGGCTATCGCTCGCGGCCATATACCGAGGCATTGGCGGACGCGATTTCCTGGTTCGCAGCGGACGGGCTGATCCGATGATCGCGTTCGCAGTCGCAAGCATAGCGCTCGTCACCTGGATCTACCTTCTCATCGGCCGTGGCGGGTTCTGGCGCGCG
This sequence comes from Pseudomonadota bacterium, assembly GCA_023416575.1. Lineage (GTDB taxonomy): Bacteria > Pseudomonadota > Alphaproteobacteria > Rhizobiales > Hyphomicrobiaceae > ZC4RG25. Next base: position 2,186 of record JAEZHL010000201.1, on the reverse strand, counting down.
CATATCACGGACGACGCGATCGCCAGGACACACTGCCAGCCGGATGAGGATCGCGGCCCCCTGCCCGCTGTCACCGCGATCGTTCCGGCGCGCAACGAGCATGAGACCGTCGGAAAGACCATAACGGCAATCCTCGGCCAGACCTACAGCGGTCCCCTGTCGCTCATTGTGGTCGATGACCAGAGCACAGACGGGACCGCGGCTGTCGTGGAGCGGGCTGCCCGAGCGGCCAAGGCCACCGAACGAATCGTCGTGCTCCGCGGTGATCCTCTGCCGCCCGGATGGACCGGCAAGCTCTGGGCCATGCAGCAGGGGCTCCAGCACGCGACCCGATCCGAACCCGCCCCCGAATACATTCTCTTCGTCGATGCCGACATCGTGCTGGCCCCGCACGTCGTCGAGCAGCTCGTCAGCTGCGCCGAATCCGATCGCGCGGCTCTCGTCTCCCTCTTGGCCAAACTGCGATGCGAGAGCCTGCCCGAGCGCATGCTCATTCCGGCGTTCGTCTTCTTCTTCCAGAAGCTCTACCCCTTCTCCTGGGTCAACCGCGCCGACCGCACGACCGCCGCCGCCGCGGGGGGCTGTATGCTGGTCCGCCGCGCAGCCCTCGAAGGCGCGGGCGGGCTCGGCGCCATCCGCTCTGCCCTGATCGACGATTGCGCCCTCGCCCGTCTTCTGAAACGGCGGGGCCCGATCCGGCTCGGCCATTCGCGCAGCGTCGTCAGTCTTCGGCCTTATCCCAGGTTCAACGATATCCGCCGCATGGTGACGCGGACTGCGTTCGCGCAGCTTGGCTATTCGCGCCGGCAGCTCGCAGCCACCGTCCTGGCGATGACGGTGGTCTACGTGACGCCGCCTGTCGCGACCCTGGCCGGCCAGGGCGCCACCCAGATTGCCGGCGCAATCGCCTGGACGCTGATGACCATCATGTTTCTGCCGACGCTCCGTTTTTACGGCGTGAGCTTTCTTTGGGCACCGGCGTTACCTCTCACGGCGACACTTTTCACGGCCTTCACCCTCGAGTCGGCGGCACAAAGCTGGCGGGGGCGCGGCGGCTCCTGGAAGGGACGCTATCAGTCAATTCCGGCTACGGGGGGCATCGCTGGTCATGATGAACGCGACGAACCATAGATCTGGCAAAACCCACCGGGACGAGAACTTCCCCGTCGCCTCGTGGGTCATCCGCCCCGCGCATCGCCCGGTGATCCTCGCCTTCTACCGCTTCGTGCGAACCGCTGACGATATCGCTGACGATCCGAGCCTGCCGCCAGCCGAGAAACGCACCAGGCTCGACCGGCTCGAGGCCGCGCTATTGGGGCGAACCGCTGTCCTGAATGCCAATGCCGAGCCCTTGCGTCTCGCCCTGAGCCATTATGGCGGGTCGCCGATCCATGCCCTCGAGCTCATCGAGGCGTTTCGCATCGACACGCGCAAGTCACGGTATGCAAGCTGGTCCGAGCTCATGGATTACTGCCGGCATTCCGCGATGCCGGTCGGCCGGTTCGTCCTCGACGTGCACGGTGCGCCGGCATCGCTCTGGGCGCTCTCCGATCCGCTGTGCGCAGCGTTACAAGTCATCAATCACCTGCAGGATTGCGGGGCCGATTACCGGACGCTCGATCGCGTCTACATTCCGCTCGATGCCCTCGCCCGGCACGGCGCATCCGTCGCCGACCTCGCCACCTCCCCGGCAAGCCCAGGTCTGCAAGACTGCCTCAGCGAGCTCGCCACGCGCACCGGCAAGCTCATTGATGAGAGCGCGCCCTTGCCACATAGCGTCGTCGATTGGCGCCTCGCGGTCGAGATCGCGACCATCCAGCAGGCCGCCACCAGGCTCGTCGCGCTGCTCAGCCGCCGCGATCCGCTCAGCCAGCGCGTGCACCTCAGCAAACCGGGTTTCGCGGCCGCCCTCCTCTCCGCGCTGTTCGGTCAGGCCGTGGCCCGCGTGCGCCGCCGTCCGCCTTTTGCCCAGAGAACGGAGGCGGCGCGATGACCCTTGCAGTCAGCTATCAGCCGCACCTCGAAAGCACGCCCACCACCAGCTCGTTCTACCTTGCGCTGCGCGTTCTGCCTGCCGAAAAGCGGGAGGCCATGTATTCCGTCTACGCCTTCTGCCGCGCCGTGGACGACGTGGCCGACAGCAACATGGATCCGGAACGCCGCCTGAGTGTGCTCGCGCGCTGGCG
>JAEZHL010000101.1 GCA_023416575.1 Pseudomonadota bacterium | reverse complement strand
TGAAGGCATTATTTTATCCCTGCTCGCATCTTTCATAGGATGAACTGCTTATTTCCAGCGGCCGATTGTGCATCAGAAGAAAATTTGTTCTTATCCGGCCGCCGCGGCCCGACTCTCCAACCTCGGTCACACTCGCCCTTCTGGAACTCCCATTCACAAACTTTGATGAACTATGAGAAAGTCTCTTTTGCGCCGGCTAATCTTCAGCTTGGCGCGAATTGTTCCGAAAGTAACCTCGCGCCGCCTGCGGCACGGGCGTGCTGAAGGGTAAAATAGATCGTGAACGTCCAGATAGACCGCATCCTGTGTGGATGGAGATGGCGAGTGATTCTTCGAGCTCTGCCGGTTGCGTGCGATTCAGAATGCACATGACCGATATCGCGGTGGCGGACGCGCAAGCCATCCGCTTGAAAGGGGTCTCGAAAACATACGGGACCGTTGCGGCACTTGCACCACTCGATCTGACGATTCCGGCGGGCAGTTTGGTCGCGCTACTCGGACCGAGCGGCTGCGGCAAGAGCACGACCTTGAGGATCACGGCAGGCCTGGAAGTGCCTGACCAGGGCCGCGTTTTCCTCGGCGATCAGGACATCACGGAAACGCCTTGCAATCGCCGGCAGCTGGGGCTCGTCTTCCAAAACTATGCACTGTTTCCTCATATGACAGTGTGGAACAACGTATCGTTCGGCCTGCGAATGCTGGGACTTGATCGCGCCGAGATCAGGCAGCGCACTCAAGAGGCGTTGGATCTTGTGCAGCTGTCTGCGCATGGAGATCGCTTTCCCTCGATGCTGTCCGGCGGACAACAGCAGCGCGTCGCCCTTGCCCGAACTCTCGTGATGCGGCCCAAAGCGCTTCTGCTCGATGAACCGCTCGGCGCCCTGGATAAGAATCTTCGCGAGAGCATGCAGTTCGAGTTGAGGCGACTGCAGCGGTCATTGGGGATCACGACGGTGCTGGTGACCCACGATCAGGAAGAGGCTCTAACGCTGAGCGATCGCGTCGTCGTCATGAACGAAGGCCGCATCGTTCAATCCGGTACGCCCAGGGAAGTTTATGATCAGCCGGAGACCCGGTTTGTTGCCGAATTCCTTGGCACGGCGAATATCTTCGTCTGTGGGCTCGTTGGCGACGGCTTGGCTCGGATCGTCGGCGTCGCCGAAAACGGCAGCACCGCAATCGGCGTGCCCTCTGCCGGGCTTGCTCTCGCGCAGAGCCGAGAGCGCTTTCTTCTCGCTGTCCGGCCGGAGCGCATCAAGTTGAGCTCCGAAACTCCATCAGCAGATACCATTGGCTTGCGCGGCACCGTGCGCGGGCACATTTTCCGTGGAGACAATCACTTGTTCGAAGTCGAAGTTCCAGGACTGGCGACAGTCGTTTACGCACAGCATCAGCACGCAAATACTGGGGCATTGGCCTCGGCTGGCGACAGTGTCTACTTATCGTGGGCACCCGAAAGCGGCGTCGTCCTCAGCGACCGGGTCGAAGCATGAGCCCGGCAAATTCACAGCCCGCTTTCATCGCGGGGGTCGACGTCGGCGGCACATTCACTGACTTCGTCCTGTTCAAACCGACAGCGAACGGCGGAGAGTTTATCCACCACAAGGAAGCGAGCACACCCGACGATCCTGCTCGCGCCGTGGGTCAGGGCCTGGTTGCAACACTGGATCTGGCGGGCGTGCCGCGCGGTGCGCCGGGTGTCGTCCTGCACGGCACCACGATTGCTCTCAACGCCATCCTCCAGGACAAAGGCGCGCCGGTCGCTCTCATCACATCGCCTGGAAATCGCGACGTCCTCGAGATCGGGCGCGCCCGGATGCCGTCGTCGTTCAACTTCTCGATCGGCAAGGAGCGTCAGGCCGTGCCGCGCAATCGTGTGCTGGAATGTGGCACACGGATTGGTGCGGATGGCACGGTAATCACAACCTCGAGCGACGAGGAAATCGACGCCATCGCGGAACGCTTGCGCGCGTGGGATCTGCCCGCAGTTGCCGTGATGCTACTCAACTCCTACGTCAACAAGGAGCCAGAGAGCGATATCGCGCGGCGGCTCGCAGAGCGTCTCCCAGGCGTTCATCTGGTCGCTTCGTCAGAGATCTGGCCGGAAATTCGCGAGTACGAGCGCGCCCTGGTCGCTGTTCTGAATGCGCAAATCACGCCGCTGATGGATGGTTATCTCCGCCACCTCGAAACTCTGATCGCGGAGGCCGGCATCCGGGCGACCATCTTCATCACGGCGTCCAACGGCGGCGTGCTCGGTCTCGCCACGGCCCGCTCGAGGCCGATCGATACCATCCTGTCAGGGCCGGCATCCGGTGTTACCGCCGCGGTCGCCACCGCATCGGCGGCCGGGGTCCATCGGATCGTGTCTTTCGACATGGGCGGGACCAGCTCGGACATATCGGTGGTCCGCCGGGGCGTTGCCGAGTTCGCAAATCAGACCATGGTCGGCGATCTTCCGGTCATTCTCCCCTCTGTCGACGTGTCCGCGATCGGCGCGGGCGGCGGCTCGATCATTCACATCGACGCGCAAGGGCTCCTGAAAGTCGGCCCCATGAGTGCCGGTGCGGATCCCGGACCTGTCGCCTACGGCCGCGGCGGCTCGAAACCGACGATCACCGACTGCTACGTCACGAATGGTTGGATCGAGCCGGGCCACTTCCTGGGTGGCCGGATGCGTCTTGATCGTGAGCTCGCGCGCAATGCGCTGCGTGCCATCGGCGATCAGATCGGCCGGGCGGAGCTCGCCGACGCGGAAGCGGTAGCCGATGCGGCGCTGCACATTGCAACAGTGCGCATGGCCGCCGGGGTCACGCGTCATCTGGCACAAAAAGGTGAGGACGCGCGCAGCTTCACCTTGGTTCCATTCGGAGGTGCGGGGCCGACACATGCGGCCTTTCTCGCCGACGAGACGGGAATGACACGCATTCTGATCCCGCGCGCCGCATCGACGTTCTGCGCGCTCGGCGCAATCCTCTCGCGGGTCAAACGCACATATGCCGTGAGCCTGGGTGCGGATCTACGCAATCTGGCCAAGGGTGCCGTGTGGGCCCGATTCGACGAGTTGGAAGCCGACGCGCGGAACTGGATGTCCGACGAAGGACAGCTGTTATCGCAGATCACATACGAATACAGCGCCGACATGCGTTACCGCGGTCAGGCCTTCAATATCGAGATCAGGATACCACAGGAGCTTCGCCGGACTGGTAATGCTCAGGAGGTCTACGAGCTGTTCCATCAGGAGCACGAGCGGCTCTATGGCTTCCGCGAAGAGCGCGGTGTGGTCGAGGTGGTGACGGCGCGCCTGACGGTTTCAGCAGACGTCTGCAAGGTGCCTCTGGCTCGCGCCGAGCAGGTGAACAAAGCGCCTGCCGCAGCTTCTTCGCGCCAAGTTTATTATAAGGGAGCGTGGGAGACCTACGCCGTGTATCAGCGCGCTAGCCTGCCTGTCGGCAGCAACATCGTGGGTCCGGCCATCATCGAACAGCCCGATACAACTATTCCGGTTTTGCCAAACTGGCGCGCAAGCGTCGATGAATTCGCCAATATCGTCATGGAGCGCGCCCGATGAAACTCGATCCGGTCACGCTCGAGATCATGGCGACCAAAGTCGCCGCCATTGCCGACGAGATGGGCTACACGCTGCAGCGCACCGGCCGCACTCTTTACGTCAAGGAGACGGCGGACTTCGGGACGGCACTCGTCGCGCGCAACGGCAAGTTCTTTGCCTATCCGGGCGCAATCGGCGTCTCGGGGTTCGTCGATCTCGATTGCAAACCGACCATCGATGCGGTCGGCGGGCTCGAAGAGGGCGACGTCGTGATCACCAATCACGCCTACCGCTCCGCTGGCCTTTCCACACACACGCCCGACTTCCACGTCATCAGGCCGATCTACGTCGGGGGGCAGCTCGTCTGCTACGCGTGGTCTTTCCTGCATTCGTCGGACGTGGGTGGCCGGGTTCCGAGCAGCATCTCGCCCAGCAACACCGAAGTCTATCAGGAGGGATTGCTGCTGCCTCCGGCCAAACTGGTCCGGCGCGGCGTTCCGGTCGATGACATTTTCGCGGTCATCGAAGCCAACAGTCGCACGCCGGATGAAAACGTCGGCGACATCAAGGCCATGCTGAGCGCGCTGCTGTATGCCGACAGGCGTGTGCAGGAAATCGTTGCGCAGCATGGCGTCGAGCAGTTCCTCCACTGCCAGGATGATCTCTTCGAGTATTCGCGGCTCAAGGCGCGCCAAGCTTTCCGGCGGATCAAAAACGGCACCTACAATTTCTGGGACTATCTCGACGACGACCTGGTGACGCCCTACCCGCGGCGCATCCGGGTTCAGCTTTCGGCCAACGACGGTGAGCTGGAGCTCGATTTCAAGGGAACCGATCCTCAGAGCCTGTCGTCCTTCAATCTTCCGACGCTTGGCACGCGGCATCCCTGGCTCTCGCTGCGACTGGTTTCGCTGGCCCTCACGCTCGATCCGACCATTCCGGTGAATGCCGGAATTCTGGACAACGTGGTGATCCGCGCGCCCCAAGGCTCGATCGTCAACCCGCGGTATCCTGCGGCGACAGGTGTGCGGCACGCGACCGCGATCCGCGTCGACAACGTTCTCGTCGGCGCGCTATCGGCAGCGCTGCCGGAAGTCACTCCGGCCTCCAGCGGCGGCGTGGTGATCCCCATCGTCTTCGCCGAGAACGACCCCGAGTTGGGGACCTCGAATGTCGTGGTCGTCGAGCCAGCGGTCGGCGGCATGGGCGCGCGGCGCGGCTTCGACGGCGTCGATGGCCGGGATAGCAGCATCGCCAATCTCGCCAATAATCCCATCGAGACCATCGAAGGCAGCGCCTCGGTTCGCATTCTCAGCTACGGTCTGCGTCCCGACTCCGGTGGCGCGGGGCGCTGGCGGGGCGGCAACGGTGTCACGATCACATTCGAAATCCTCACCGATCGAGCCACTGTTCTCGGACGCGGCATGGAACGTTTCCGTTTCCGCTCCTGGGGTGTTGACGGTGGCCTGCCGGGCGCTCCGGCGCGCACGCTTCTCAATGCGGGGACGCCCGAGGAGCGGGATCTGGGCAAGATCGATGCGGTCACGGTGCAACGCGGAGACCGCTTCACCATCGAGACGCCTGGCGCCGGCGGATATGGCAATCCATTCGAGCGGCCCGCTGAGCAGGTCGCCGATGACGTCGACAAGGGATTTGTCACCATCGAGGCGGCACGCCGGCTGTATGGCGTGGTGCTGAAGGCCGACGGAACCGTCGATGCCGATGCGACCAGGGAATTGCGCAGCAAGCCTCCCGTTGCGCCTTCCGATGCGAGGGATTCGCTTCGTGAAGCCTGGGACGAAATCTTTCCCGATGCCGATGTCACCGCGCTCAATCATCGGCTTTATGATCTTCCCCCCGGGCCCGCAAACTACCGGCGCAGCCAGATCTTCCAGGCCGTTCTGGATGGCCTCGAGATCGAAGCGTTGCCAACGCTGCCAGCGCCTGAGCGTGCCCGGCGCAGAGACACATTCACGAAACTGGTCGCCGCAGAGACAGCCGGCCAGCCAAGCGGACACGCAGCAAATAAGTGAAACATAACGTGGATCAGAGGAGCACCAAAATGACCGGCATCTCACGACGTCACTTGCTTGCCGGCGCGGCCGCAGGCGCAGCGTTTTATCCGTTCACGGGTAAAGCGCTGGCGCAGCAGCAGCGTCTGACCGTCACCAGCTACGGCGGCACCTGGGAGAAGGCTCAGCGGGAAATCTACGCCCCGGTGTTTACGAAGAACACCGGCTGGGCCGTCGATGTCCAGCTGGGCGGCCCGCCGCAATGGCTGAGCCAGATTGAAGCGAACAAATCCGCGCCCCCGATCCACGTTTCCCTCATGCCGGTCGAGCTCGCCCTCGCCGGTGGCGCGAAGGGACTGTTCGAAAAAGTGACTGTCGAGAACGTCCCGAACCTCAAGGACATTCCGAAACCATTCATCGAAATGACGGAAGGCTGGGGCGTCTGCACGAATTACGGCGCCGCCGTTTTCGGCTATCACCGTGACCGGGTGAAGAACCCTCCGAAGAGCTACAAGGAGCTGGTCGAGCGCGTTTCCAAGGGCGAGTTGCGGGCGGCGTTGCCCGGTATCGGCTGGGCGTTCACACCGACCATTCTCCTGTGGCCTTTGGCTCAGGTTTACGGCGGCGGTGTCGACAACGTCACACCCGGCTTCGAGGCCGTGAAGCGCATGAAGCCGAACACCGTGTTCTGGAACAGCGTGACCGAGTTCCCGCAACTCCTTCAGTCGGGCGAGGCGGACGTCGGCATCTGGTATGACGGGCGCATCTGGGATGCCTACGATGGCGGCGCCAAATGGCTCGCGCCGCTGAACCCGGAAGAAGGCGCCGCGATGATTCCAGCATCGGTCGTCAAGGTGAAGAACACACCCGACATCGGCTGGAAGTATGTCGACGCGATGCTCGATCCCGAAGCGCAGCTCAAGTTTTCCCGGTTGGTCAACTATCCGATCACGAATTCAACGGTCGTCTATCCACCCGAGTTTCGCGAACGTATTACGCCATGGGAGAAGACCCAGCTCCCGCCATTCGGCAAGATCGCAGCCGTGATCCCGGAGTGGGTCGACCGCTGGAACCGCGAAATTCGAGGCTGAGCTGTTCGTGCGAACGTCACTTGCAAAGAAAATCATGTCGTGGGCGCCGGTCCTTCCGGCGCTCGCGTTCCTTGCTGCCATTTTCTTCGCAGCCATCGCTGACAACAGCCTGCGCAGCATCTCGCCGCCGGAAGGGCCTTGGTTCAGCTACTATTGGAAATTGGCGACCGACTCTTTCTATCTCCGCTCACTGGTCGAAACGGTTGTTCTCAGCACAGCAACGACGGCCATCTGCCTGCTGATCGGCTATCCCATCGCCTATTATCTCGTGCGGCACGCCCGTGGTGGGCGCGCTTTGATCATCTTCCTCCTGATCAGCCCGCTCCTGACTTCAATCATCATGCGGACGTTCGGCTGGCGGGTCCTCTTCGCACGCCGCGGACTGTTGAATGTGACACTCGAGCAGCTCGGGTTGATCGACCGGCCGCTCGATATTCTCAATTCCTCCGTTTCGGTTTTGATCGGCATGGTCCACGTGCTGGTGCCGTTCATGGTTCTTTCGATCGCCGCTGTTCTCGAGAAGATCGATCCGCGAATCGAGGAGGCCGGCCAGGTTCTCGGCGCATCCCGCTTCCAGGTCTTCTCACACGTGACCGTACCGTTGTCCCTCGACGGCGTGGCCTCGGGTGCCATCCTGGTTTTCATGCTGGCAATGGGAAGCTTCGTGACACTGCTGTTTCTCGGCGGCGGCTCGCTGCAGACGTTCCCGCTGCTGATCTACCAACAGTTCAACACGACACGTGACTTCGGCATGGCCGCGGCCATGAGCAACGTTCTCATGATCCTTGCGGCACTCCTGCTCTTTGTACAGCTTCGCTTCATTCGCCGCTCAGGTGTCACATGAGCCCACAAGCCTGGAAAAAATGGCTATGGATGGCCTATCTCTGGCTGTTCTTCGGCTTCATTTTCGCACCCATCGTCATCGTCATCGTCGTTGCGTTCCAGGAGGGGGCGTTCGTCAGCTTCCCGATCCAGGGCTTCTCCCTGCAATGGATAGAGAAGGCTGTCAGCTACAAGCCGTTTACCGACAGCCTGATCACGAGCTTCCAAGTTGCCACCCTGTCGACGCTGCTCGCCATACTGCTGGGCACGCCCGCTGCGCTCGCGCTCGCAAAACGCGAGAGTCGATGGGCGGATGTGATCGTGACCATCCTCCTGTCACCGCTCTCCGTTCCGCTGATCGTGCTCGGCTTTGCGCTCCTGTTCTACCTGTCACGCGCCGGGCTCGGAACCAGCTTCATCGGGCTCCTGCTCGCTCACACGTTGGTGGGATTGCCTTACATAGTCCGTACGGTGATCGCAGTTTACCGGACAGTCGGACGTGATCTGGAAGAAGCCGCGCGCATGTTGAGCGCGACCCGCTGGCAGGTTTTGTGGCACATCACGCTGCCGATGATACGGCCTGGTTTAGTCGGCGGCGGAATGCTGGCCTTCCTGATTTCGATCGACAATCTACCCGTCTCGTACTTCTTCACCAGCGTCACCACCGTGACCCTGCCGGTCGTGATGCTGAGTTACATCGAAAGCAGTTTTGATCCTTCGATTGCGGCACTGAGCCTCATTCAGCTCCTGATCGCCTTTGCCGGATTGTTCATCATCGAGCGAATCTGGGGCATACATATGCTGTCACGATCGATCTGAGGTGAGCATGGCGGCAACTAAGGCCCCTCGATTACTGTGAGGGCAGACCTCCGGGTCTTTGGGGTTGCCGCACCGTAAGCGCTGCCCCGTCCCCACCCTGCCGGGTTAGGTGGCGGGCTTTGTGGATGCTCAGGGCATGAGGTCTTCGATGCAGCACTGCGGCCAGCAGTTCGATCTTCCAGTTCCATGACAGCAGCTCTGCGATGGGCCTCATGGGATGACCGGCGATGTGAGCAGACACGTCGGTAAGCTAAGCTTTGGATCGACGTCGTTGAGCTTAGCGGTTTCGATTAGGGTTCGTGCCGGTCGCGCCGCCGGGGCCCTGGTCGCGGTCAGCCGCCCCAAAGTATAGCTCCAGACATAGCGCCGTCCCAACTCCAGTTCTGACCGATCGACGACACCCATCGTGCTCGGCGTGGTGCCCAGTTACGCAGAGGGCGTCCGGGTGCTCGCCGCCAGAGCCAGCAGAAGCAGTGCCATGATCGCGAAAGTCGGCGTGGCCGCGAGGGACCAGCCCGCGAGCAGCACCGAGGGCAACGCCTTTTCCCATTGCAGAACGGATCGCACCACTATCGCGTGCGCCCATGGGAACCTGACTTATATGTGCTCTCCTTAGTGGCGGTCTTGTACTCGTCATGCAGCTTCACCCAGCTCATGACGCCGTCGAGCTCGTTGCGGCCCTTGGGCGTGAGATCGAGCCAGGCGAACGCACCCATCAGCACCTCGTCGCCGCGGCCATAGGTCGAGTAGGTGTGATAGATGTCGCCCTTCTCGTCTCTGGCGAAGATACTTGTGCCGTGCATGTCTTCGCTGCTCTTGATCGGCTGCGTGCCGTAATTGTAGCTGGCGGTGCCAGCGGCGATGTCCTGCTTCTTGAACGACACTCCAAAATCGAAATTGAAGTCGGTGCCATATGAGGAGACCCACGGGAAGGTCCAGCCCAGGCGACGCCTGACCTGCTCGATCCGCTGGAGTGGCGCGCGCGAGATCGCTGCAAATCCCAGGTCGGCATGCTCGAAGTGCTGCCGCGCCGCATCGATGTGATCCGCGATGAAGGAGCACCCATTGCAGATGTGATCGGATCCCGGCGTCAGCATAAAATGGTAAACGGCGAGCTGGCTGTGGACGCCGAACAGATCCGTTAGCGTGCATGTGCCCTGTGGTCCTTCAAATGCGTACGGCTTTTCGACTTTGACCCAGGGCAGTCGTCGCCGCTCGGCGCGAAGTGCATCGAGCTCGTGAGTGATGGCCTTCTCCTTGGCCAGGAGTGCCTTGCGCGCCTTCAGCCACTCCTCGCGCGAAACGACTTGATGCTGCATAGTTTGCCTCCTGCTGGTTGAGGGCTTGACGCCAGTGCGCAAACTTAGAAGCGCGCTTCGAAAGGGCGGGAGTTACAAGTGTGACGGGATTCCGATGGACTCGCTGATCTCGGCTGCGGCGCGTGCGCTCGCCAAAGGTGATCTGCTCGGAGCCCTGAACCGAGAACTTCAATCTGCCAACCGCGCGGATGATGCGAAGGCCGTCCCGCGAAAGTTTTTGAGATTGGATCGCTCACGGTGCTCACCAATGCGGCTCGACTTCGTGAGCCTTCGACCGTGCGTCGACAGAGATGAGGTGGACAGGCGAAGACTTGGCCGACCGATTGAAGCTTGCAATCTGCTCTTGCACTGCGCGATCGGCGCCGCTGACATGCTCGTGGTGGCGCAGGTGCTGCAGCCACGACGCCTCATGCCAAGTCTCGACGAAGCGATTTTCGACGCCTAGGTCTTCCATCAGCGACCAGTTGTACGCTCCGTTGCGGCGACGCGCCTGGGCCAGCTTTGCCATGAGCTCTACGAAGCGCTGGCGGTCACTCGCGTCGATCTCGTAGACGATTTGGATCATCACCGGGCCGCGATCTCGTTCCCTTTCGATGGTCGCGACCGGTTCGGGCCAATGCAGCGCGGGAGCGAGGTCCATGCTTTCGCCCTGGTTGAGCTTAGCACGGCGCGTGAGCATCATCGCGATGATAGCGCCGGCGGAAGCCGTTATGAGCGTGGCGGGAATTCCCACGTGAGACGCAAGCTGGCCCCAGATCAGGCTGCCCGCGGTCATCGAGCCGAAGAAGACCATGAGGAAGACGGAAAGGCCGCGTGCGCGTACCCAGTTCGGCAGCGCCGTCTGGGCCGATACGTTGAGCGTCGAGAGGACCGATATCCAGGAAAGGCCGGCCATCAAGGCTGCCGCAGCCGCGAAATACGCGTTCGGTACGGTGGCTAACAGGATGGTTACACCGGCAAGCCCTATCGTTCCGAACATCACGGTGCCATCGGGCCCGAGGCGAGATTTGATCCTTGGAAGGAGAACGGCTCCCGTTACCGCACCCGCGCCGAGGCATCCAAGCAGGATGCCGTAGAGGCCGGGGCCGCCAGCTAACACCGTACGTGCGATGAGGGGCAGCAGCGCCCAGAACGCACTGGCGAACAGGAAGAACGCTGCGGCCCGTAGCAGAGTCGATTTGACGGGACCGCTGTGTAGCGCGTAGCGCACACCTGAAATC
>JAEZHL010000013.1 GCA_023416575.1 Pseudomonadota bacterium | reverse complement strand
GGAGCTTTTAACCCCGCATGGGCGCATATCTTCTGAAGCGAATTCTTTTGATCTTCCCGACGATGCTCGGGATCATGCTTATCAGCTTCGCCTTCATCCAGTTCGCCCCGGGCGGACCTGTGGAGAGGGTGATCGCTCAGGTCTCCGGCACGGACGTGTCCGCCACCTCGCGGATCGGCGGCTCGGGCGGCGATGGCCTCGGCTCCCAAGCCTCGCATCAGGCAGCCCAAGAGGGGGGCGGGTCGAAGTACCGGGGTGCCCAGGGGCTCGATCCGGAGTTCATCCGCCAGCTCGAGAAGCAGTTCGGCTTCGATAAGCCGGCACACGAGCGGTTCTTCATCATGATGAAGAGCTTCCTCATGTTCGACTTCGGCAAGAGCTACTTCCGCGATGTCGGTGTGCTCGAGTTGATCAAGGAGAAACTCCCGGTCTCCATCTCGCTCGGTTTGTGGATGACCGTGCTGACCTATCTCATCTCGATCCCGCTCGGCATCCGCAAGGCCGTCCGCGATGGCGAGCGGTTCGACATGTGGACGAGCGGCTTTCTAGTCGTCGGGTACGCGGTGCCGGGATTCCTGGTGGCGGTGCTGCTGCTGGTGCTGTTCGCCGGCGGCTCGTTCTTCCAGTGGTTCCCCTCGCGCGGGCTCACGTCCGATTACTGGAGCGATCTGACGTTGGCGGGGAAGGTCCTCGACTACTTCTGGCATTTGGCGCTGCCGATCACGGCCATGGCGCTCGGCGCTTTCACGACGATGACGTTCCTGACCAAGAACTCGTTCCTGGACGAGATCCGCAAACAGTATGTCGTGACCGCGCGCGCCAAGGGGCTCAACGAAAGCCAAGTCCTTTACGGGCATGTGTTCCGTAACGCGATGCTGCTCATCATCGCCGGTTTCCCGGGTGCGTTCATCAGCGCGTTCTTCACCGGCTCGCTGCTCATCGAGACCATCTTCTCGCTCGATGGCCTGGGGCTGCTCGGCTTCGAGAGCATCATCAACCGCGATTATCCGGTGGTGTTCGCGACGCTCTACATCTTCTCTCTGGTCGGGCTGGTGGTGAACCTGGTTTCGGATTTTATCTACACGCTGATCGATCCGCGCATCGACTTCGAGAGCCGGGAGGTCTGAGCCGTGGACATGCGCACTGACGAAAGCCTCGAGCAGAAGACGCCGGAGGAGAAGCTCTCCAGCGTCGAGACGCAGGAGAAGATCGCAACCACCGGTTTCATGCGGCAGCCGACGACCTGGATCGGCCGCATGCGCGGGGCCGCCGGTCGCCGCTTCTCGCTGACACCGATCAACCGCCGCCGCTGGGAGAACTTCAAGGCCAACCGGCGCGGCTATTGGAGCTTCTGGATCTTCCTCGTGCTCTTCGTGCTGAGCCTCGGCGCGGAGCTGATCGCAAACGACAAGCCGCTGCTCGTTCGCTACAAGGGTGAGCTGCTGTCGCCGGTCCTGGTCGACTATCCGGAATCGAAGTTCGGCGGCTTTCTTGCCGTCACCGACTACAAGGACCCGTTCATCATCGAGGAGATCGAGCAGAACGGCTGGATGATCTGGCCGCCGATCCGCTACTCCTACACCTCGATCAATAAAGACTATCCGCGGATCAAGGGGCCGGAGGATCGCTGCCTCGGCTTCCCGGCACCGCCACAGTGGACGACCAACGCGCAGCTGTGCGAAGCGCCCGCGGACCAGATCGCGCGCTTCCAGGAGCTCGGTAACCGCAACTGGCTCGGAACCGATGACCAGGGCCGCGACGTGCTCGCGCGCATGATCTACGGCTTCCGCATCTCGGTGCTGTTCGGGCTGCTGCTGACGTTCTTCTCGTCGATCATCGGCATCACTGCGGGTGCCGTGCAGGGCTACTTCGGCGGCAAGGTCGACCTCTTCTTCCAGCGCGTGCTGGAGATCTGGTCGTCCATCCCGTCGCTGTACGTGCTGATCATCATCTCGTCGGTGCTGGTGCCGGGCTTCTGGACGCTGCTGGGCGTGCTGCTGCTCTTCCAGTGGGTCTCGCTCGTGGGCGTGGTGCGCGCCGAGTTCCTGCGTGCCCGCAACTTCGAGTACGTCACCGCGGCGCGGGCGCTGGGCCTTTCCGACGGCAAGATCATGTTCAAGCACTTGCTGCCCAATGCCATGGTGGCGACGCTGACGTTCCTGCCATTCAACCTGTCGGGCAGCATCACGGCTCTGACCGCGCTCGACTTCCTCGGCCTCGGCCTGCCGCCGGGATCGGCATCGCTGGGCGAGCTCCTGGCGCAGGGCAAGGCCAACCTCCAGGCACCGTGGCTCGGGCTCGCAGCCTTCTTCTCGCTGGCGACGCTGCTCAGCCTGCTCATCTTCATCGGCGAGGCGGTGCGCGACGCGCTCGACCCGCGCAAGACATTCCGGTGAGGTCACGCATGAAGTCCGGTAATCCTCTCGTCCAGGTGCGCGATCTCTCGGTCGCGTTCCGGTCGGGCAAGACGACGAACCTTGCCGTCAAAGGCGTCTCGTTCGAGGTCAACAAAGGCGAGACGGTTGCGCTCGTCGGTGAATCTGGCTCGGGCAAGACCGTGTCGGCGCTCTCGATCATGCGCCTCCTGGCCTATCCCGCCGCTTCGCACCCGACGGGCGAAATCCTCTACGGTGGCAAGGACCTGCTGAAGGCCACGGAAGCTGAAATGCGCGACATCCGCGGTGCGCGCATCTCGATCATCTTCCAGGAGCCGATGACCTCCCTCAACCCGCTGCACACCATCGAGAAGCAGGTGGGCGAGGTGCTGAAGCTGCACCGGGGCATGGACGACGCCGCGATCCGCAAGCGCGTCCTGGAGCTGCTCGAGAAGGTCGGCGTGCGCGATCCGGAAAAGCGGCTGGCGAGCTTTCCGCACCAGCTTTCCGGCGGCCAGCGCCAGCGCGTGATGATCGCCATGGCGCTCGCCAACGAGCCCGATCTGCTGATCGCGGACGAGCCGACGACCGCGCTCGACGTCACCATCCAGGCGCAGATCCTCGAGCTGCTGAAGGACCTGCAGCGCGAGCTCGGCATGGCCATGCTGCTCATCACCCACGACCTCGGCATCGTGCGCAAGATGGCCGACCGGGTCTACGTGATGAACACCGGCAAGGTGGTCGAGGAGGGCAAGACGGCCGACGTCTTCGCCGATCCGAAGCATGCGTACACGCGCCATCTGATCAACGCCGAGCCCAAGGGCGAGCCGCCGCCGGTCAATCCGGAGGCAGAGGTCGTGATGCAGACGGACGATCTCAAGGTCTGGTTCCCGATCCGCAAGGGCCTGCTGCGGCGCACGGTCGATTACGTGAAGGCGGTCGACGGCCTGTCGCTGAAATTGCGCGCCGGCCAGACGCTGGGCGTGGTCGGCGAGTCGGGCTCGGGCAAGACGACGCTCGGGCTCGCCATCATGCGATTGATTTCGTCGCAAGGTCCCGTGGCTTATCTCGGCAATCGGATCGACGGGCTCAACTCGCGCGCCATGCGCCCGTTGCGCAAAGATATGCAGATCGTGTTCCAGGACCCCTACGGGTCGCTGTCGCCGCGCCTGTCCGTCGGCCAGATCATCGAGGAAGGGCTCACCATCCAGCAGCCGTCCATGGGCTACGACGAGCGCCGCGCGCGGGTCGCCCAGGCGCTGGTCGAGGTCGGCCTCGATCCGGAGGCGCAGGACCGCTATCCGCACGAGTTCTCCGGTGGCCAGCGCCAGCGCATCGCGATCGCTCGCGCCATGGTGCTCGAGCCGAAGTTCGTGATGCTGGACGAGCCGACGAGCGCGCTCGATATGTCGGTGCAGGCGCAGATCGTCGATCTGCTCAGGGACTTGCAGCGCCGGCACAATCTGGCCTACCTGTTCATCAGCCACGACCTGAAGGTCGTGCGTGCGCTGTCGAGCTACGTCATGGTGATGCGGAACGGTAAGGTTGTCGAGGAAGGCCCATCCGAGGAGATCTTCCGCGCCCCGCAGACCGACTACACCAAGGCTCTGCTTGCAGCCGCGTTCGATCTGCAGGTAGCCCATCGGGGGGCGCTGGCGAGCTGAAATTCGAGCGGAGGCGGGGGGGACATGGCGCTGCTCATTATCGGAAGCCAGCGGTCGCAGGAGTTTGCGGCGGCGGCACGGGAGGCTGGCCCGGATCTCGACATCCGCGTTTGGCCCGAGACGGGCCCGGTCGAGGACATCCGCTATGCCCTGGCCTGGGGTCCGCCGAAGGGCGCGCTCAAGGGCTTTCCGAACCTTCAGCTCATCATCTCGGTCGGGGCGGGCGTCGATCACCTGATGAGGGATCCCGATCTGCCGGATGTGCCGATCGTGCGTTATGTCGATCCCGACCTGACAGGTCGAATGGTCGGCTACATCGGCCTTCACGCGCTGCTGCACCAGCGCCGCATGTGCGAGTTCATCGAGCTGAAGCAGCAGCGGATCTGGCAGTATCGCCCGGAACCCGCCGCTCATGAGGTCCGGGTCGGACTCATGGGTCTCGGCGTCATGGGCCAAGCCGCGGCCAAGGCGCTCAAGGCGTTCGGTTTCCAGCTCCGTGGCTGGAGCCGGAGCCAGCGTAACATCGAAGGAGTCGAATGCTTCGCCGGTGCGGCCGGGCTCGATGCCTTCCTCGCCGGCACCGACATCCTGGCCTCGACGCTGCCGCTGACACCTGAGACCAAGGGCATTCTCAACCGCGATCTCATCCGCAAGCTGTCGCAGCATGGCCGGCATTCGCGTCTGCCGGGGCCTGTCCTCATCAACGCGGGCAGGGGCGGGCTGCAGGTCGAGGCAGACATCCTGGCGGCTCTCGAGGCGGGCGAGCTTTATGCGGCCTCGCTGGACGTGTTCGAGAAGGAGCCGCTGCCGGAGACGAGCCCGCTCTGGTCGCATCCGCGCGTCGTGATCACGCCGCACAACGCGGCCGAGAGCACGTCGCAGTCCATCACCCGCTACATGCTGCGCCAGATCGCACGGCATCAGGCAGGTGAGGCGCTGGAGAACCTCGTGGATCGCGCGCGGGGCTACTGAGTTACCGGACAGGCACACCTTAGCGCGATGTAAACCGTTGCATGAGGTCCGGCTGCACCTTGCAGCCAAGTCACGTTAGGGTTGGTGCCCGCGGATTATCAGCACCAGGTCTGACATGGTCTCTGACGACACGTTTCGCCATCGCCTGCAGCACGTCATCACGGCGCTCGAGGTGTGGGCGGCGGAGATGGAGCCCTGGGCGGACGTCACGCATGGCTTCATCGCCGGCGCTTGGCGCATCGGAGCTGTTCCGCATGCAAACACCGCCTGCCCCTTCGAGATCGTGCTGCGGCCGGATCAGAAATTTGACATCACGGTCGCCGGCGAGACCTACGAGGATCAGCCCCTCGACGTCTTGACGGACATTCCGCAGATCGTGCGGGCGATCGCAAACGGGCAAGTCGTGATCCGCCGCTGGTCGAGCTGGCGGACGGATCTCGTGTACAATGTGGAAACGATCATCGACCTGCCCGGTACCGATGAAGGCCGCTTCGAGCGGCCCAATCCCGACGCGCCCCCGATCGAGGATGTCGAGCTCATCGCCGACGTGCGCACGTTCGCACCCTATCGGCGGTGAGGACCTCTTATCTCAATCGGAAATTCAGAAACCGAGCCTTTCCAGGCATCGTTCGATTTCCCGGCGCGCGTCGGGATCTCGAAATGGAAATGATTTGAGGAAGTGGGATTTCGTATAACCGGGATCCGCTTGCCGGACCTGGTTGGCATATTTCGCGGCCTTTTGGCGATTGCCGATCAGCTCGTTCATCATCGCGGCAATCGTGAAAATCTGGACATGGGCGTTGGGCGAGAGCACCGCGCGATCAGCCCATTTGGCCGCCGTCGCGTAGTTTCCGCGAACGGAATGCGTGAGGGCGCGCGTCGCCAGCATGGCATAATTGAAAGGATCGATCGGGCTCAGGGATATTGCCCGGCTCAAGCGTTCCTCGTTGTTCTCGCCATTGTTCATGAGCGTGCCAACGAGTGCGCTGTTGTAAATGGCGAACGCGTAATTCGGGCGCAGGAGAATGCTGCCCTCGATCCAGCGCAGGCTCGCGTCGAGATCATCAGAAAGCCATTCCACGCGACCCATCGTGAGATTGACGAAGGGATCGAGCGGATCGAGCTCCATGCCTTTCTCGGCATAAGCGCGCGATTTTTGTTTCTCACCCTCGATATCTGTGGTCCGGTGAAGAAATGCATTCTGGAAATGGGTGAATGAAAGCCCGGCGTGCGCGCGAGCGAAATGCGGATCGACCTCGATCGCGCGCCTGAAAAGCTGATCCGCCATGGCATTGTCGTGCTCATTGAAGCGGAATACGTGCCAGAGTCCGCGATGGTAGGCGGCCCACGCGTCGAGGTGCTCTGTCGGCACTCTGGCTGCCTGCTTCGCCTCGGAAAACTGGATGCGCGGTTCCAATGCACTGACGATCTGGCCGGCCAACGTCGAATGCATGTGCATGATCTCGGCCGTCCGCGTCGTGAACCGCTCGGCCCAGATCACGTGATTGTCGGGTGCGCGGCAGAGCTCGACAGTGATCACGCAGTTTCGTGCGTGCTGCATGATCGTGCCCGTCAGGAAGTACGTAGCGCCGAGGACCTCTCTAGCCTGCGCGAGATCGATCTCCTGTCCGCGGAATTTGAAGGAAGAGCCGCGCGCGATCACGAACAGCCATTTGAGGCGAGAAAGCTCCAGGATGATTTCCTGCGCGAGCGCATCGCCGAGGAGGGCGAGGTGCGGGGTCGGCGTCAACGGGAACAACGGAAGGACCGCAATCCGCGGCGGCGCCAGCTCAGCAATTGCCTGTCTCTGCCCATCGACGGGTTGGTTCGGGTCAGCTGGCGAAGCGGTCTGATGCGCTCCCGTCGGGACGCGAGCGACAGCCGCGGCGAACTGGAATCCGCGTCCTCGGATCGTACGGACGTATGTCTGGCTTTGGCCATCGTCACCGAGGGCCTTGCGGATGGACTTGATGCAGCTCGATACGGTTGCGTCGGAGACGAAGCGGCCCTTCCAAATGCGCTCGATGATCGCCTCGCGCGTAAGTACCTGCCCGGCTCGTTCGACCATGAACAGCAGCAGGTCGAAGACCAGAGGCTCGAGATGAATTTCGCGCCCATCGCAGCGGAGCTGGAAGTGCTCTGAGTCGATCTCGAATTGCGCGAAGCGGTAGCGCATGGATGCTGCTCCGGAAACCAGCAGTGAGCCTTGGGTGTGAGATGCTTGCGGGTTCGGCGCGAATTGGCTTCTGCGCAGGCGTCCCGATCCGAAGACCCCGAAACCTCCAGCAAATCCCCACGCGAGCCCCACGAAGCATTTAAGCACAATACTGAATTATGGGCGATAGGGGGTGACCGGCGGCCCCCGGTTGGGCCAGCGAGCCCCTGCCAGTCACCGCGAGCCAAGCCCGAAAAGGAGATTGAGATGACAGGAATGCCCACCATTGCGCCAACGCCCGACTATGTGGCGATCAAGGCCAAACAGAATGCTGCCTGGTCTTCTGGCGACTACGCCAAGGTCGGCACGACCTTGCAGATCGTCGGCGAATGCCTTGCCGAAGCGATGGACCTCGCCCCCGATTCCAGTGTGCTCGACGTGGCGGCTGGTAACGGCAATGCCACGCTCGCCTTTGCGCGCCGCTGGTGCGATGTCACCTCGACGGATTACGTCGAGGCTCTGCTGGCACGCGGCCGTGCCCGGGCGGAGGCGGAAGCACTCGCAGTCCGCTATCAGGTCGCCGATGCGGAGCAGCTGCCTTTCGCGGCCGGTACTTTCGATGCCGTCGTTTCCACCTTCGGCGTGATGTTCGCGCCGAACCAGCGCCAGGCCGCGCGCGAGATGCTTCGGGTCTGTCGATCGGGCGGCAAGATCGGCATGGCCAATTGGACCGCGGATGGTTTCATCGGCAACCTTTTCAAGACACTCGGCAAGCACGTGGCGCCGCCGGCCGGACTGAGCTCACCGGCGCAATGGGGAGCCAGGTCCTGGGTTCAGGATGTGTTCTCGGCAGACGCAAACGCAATCGCGTTCAACGAGCGGGCCTTCATCTTCCGCTATCGCTCGCCGGCGCACTTCATCGAGTTCTTCAGGACGTACTACGGCCCGGTGCACAAGGCCTTCCTTGCCCTCGAGCCTGCCGCGCAAGCCGCCTTGGCTGCCGACCTCGATGCCACGATCGCCCGGTTCAACACGGCGACCGACGGATCGATGCGCGTTCCCTCCGACTACGCCGAGATCATCATCACGCGGGCCTGACACGACCCATGCTTGCGCTACCCTCTGCCCGACCGGGGCAGAGGGTAGGGCGCTCCTTGGGGAGATCGCTTTCCTTAGGCGACGTATTTGGCTGAGGAATCGGCGTCGAGCCACAGTAATCCCGGCGATGCTTCTCGGCTCGCTGCGCGAGGCCGGCATCTGGCTCTACGACGCCTCGGCCCTGTGCCAAGTCATCGCGACCATGTGGACACGCGATCACGCGCTCACACGCTCGGCATCCGGGTCTATTCCCCCGAGTTGTTCTGGCTCGCCGTCGCCCTGATCACATCCGGCCTCATCGCCACCACCTTCCGCCAATTCGCCAAGTAAGCCGGGGAGGGCGGGATTGGCATGGGGCGCTTCGACGTTATGCGCGCGGTTTTGAAACTGACCGGCTTGCACTGCGCGGCCATTTGCTAAATGCGGAATTTCACTGGAGACTGCTGTCTTAGATCAATTCTGGGCTGAAATTTATCGACCAGCCATGCGCTTTGGAGATGAAGTCGAAACCGGCAATGAGGGCGGTTTCGACGGCGGCGCGAGCCTCTCGGGGATCCTTGCGCCTTAGCGCCTCCACGATGTTGTCGTGGCGGCGAGTAGCCTTCATGATCCCGACATCCTAGTAGATGTTGAGCAGGGGGCCGGACAGGAGCCACAAGCTCTCGATCAGCGGCAGCAGTATCTGCGGCGCGCCTGCGCGATAGACGGCGAAGTGGAATTCATAGTTCATCAGCACGAAGTCCTGCCAGCGCGCAGGTTGCTCGC
>JAEZHL010000314.1 GCA_023416575.1 Pseudomonadota bacterium | reverse complement strand
GACAACGAGCGCGCTCAAGGGCTCATTGCCCGGGGTGACGACATGCTCGCGGACGGAGACGTCGCCGGTGCCCGCCTCTATTACCAGAGGGCCGCCGACCTGGGGCTGGCAAGAGCCGCGGTACTGCTTGCCGAGACCTACGATCCGGAAGAGCTCGGCCGCTGGCGCATCACGGGCATGCGGCCGGACGTGAAAATGGCACGGCGCTGGTACGAGCAGGCCCTGCAGCTCGGAGCCCCAGAGGCGGACGCGCGGCTTCGGCGTCTTCCTTCACCCTGAGGGCGCGCGCCCGAGCTTCTCCACAGATGAGGCGCGCGGATCGCTTGGCCGCGCCACTTCCGTTGTCCGAGATCAATCCTCCGTTCACCATTTCCCTTAGGCTGAGCTTCAGGGATGCCTGAGTAGCGTCCGGGTCACGGCGGCAGCTGAACCGCCTGTTTGGATGCGGGGGGAGTGGACGATGACACTCGTTGCGACGGAGAGCCAGCCTCCGGCTCATGGAGCCGGAGTTCCCGAGGAAGTCTACCTGCAGACGGTGCGCCTCATGGAGCGGCTCCACCGTTTGCTGCTCGAGGTCATTAAGCTCGAATTCGACAAGCGGGGCAGCGCAGACATCAATCCCGTCCAGGCGTTGCTTCTCCACAAACTCGGAGCTGACGAGCTGACGGCCGGCGAGCTCAGGTCGCGCGGGCATTATCTCGGCTCCAATGTCTCCTACAATCTGAAGAAGCTCGTCGAGTTGGGCTACATCCACTACAAGCGGTCCGATCACGATCGCCGGTCAGTGCGTGTACGCCTGACTGGCAAGGGCGAGGCGATTTGCGAGACCGTGCGCAGCCTCTACCGCCGGCAGCTCCTTTCTCTCGCCACCGTGGGGGAAGTCTCGATCAGCGATCTGGAGGACCTGAACCGGGTGCTGCTGCGGCTCGAGCGCTTCTGGACGAATCAGATCCGTTATCGGCTCTGAGCAGAACCCGGCACCCTGCGCTCCAGAATAACCAGCCATGACCGGCCTGCACACGTGCAGCCCGGACCAGTGCATCATCACCGAAATGTGCGCTCTGGCTCGGCCCGGAGGTGCGCGTTAGAATGATGATCAGACGTCTGCATGCCCCAGGGCAGACCCGAAATGACACGGGCGCTCAGAAATCCTTAACGCTGATCTGCCAAAGGTTGCAGCAGCGGGGGGTACTCGGAGGGGTTGAGCAGCGTAAGCGAGGAGTGTACGACGTGAGCTGGGTACGGGCTGCGTATGGCCGCAAAGCGGCCGAGCTGGTTGCAACCATTGCAGTTGGCGCGATTGCGTCAGCGGCGCTCGGGACGGCGGCGACGGCCTCGGACGGCAATAGCTGGAACCCCTTCGCCAACGTCGTCAACACCTTCACACAGCCCTACGACCGGGCCTTCATGCGCGAATGGGAGGCCAATCCTCCGCGCGGCTATCCGACGATCTCGCCCGCCAACATCGAGCCGATGAAGGCCGCGATCAAGCGCTACGCCGAGATCGTGCAGGACGGCGGCTGGAACCCTGTTCCCGAATATCAGCTGCAGGTGGGCGTGACACACTCCTCGGTCGCCATCCTGCGCCAGCGGCTGCTGCTCTCCGGAGACCTCAAGGAAAACTCGAGCTACCCCGACTATTTCGATTATGGACTCGAGCGCGCCGTGAAGCGGTTTCAGGCATCGAACGGCCTGACCCCGACCGGCGTCGTCGACAAGCGCACCATCGCCGCCCTCAACGTCCCTGCCTCGGCGCGGCTGCGCCAGCTGCGGACGAACCTCGCCCGCGTCAGTGAATTGGCCCGCTCGGCGGCGAAGAAGTATGTCCTGGTGAATATTCCCGCCGCACAGGTCGAGGCCGTCGAGAACGACCGGGTGGTGACGCGGCATTCCGGCGTCGTGGGCAAGATCGACCGCGAGACGCCGTTGCTGCGCTCGACCATCCACGAGCTGAACTTCAACCCGGTCTGGACGTTGCCGCCGACGGTCATCGCCAAGGACCTGATCCCCAAAGGCCGCGAGATGAGCCGGCGCAACGAGGACGTGCTGGTGAAGTACGGCATCGATGCCTACGGCGGCGACGGCCGCAAACTCGACAGCTCCAAGATCGACTGGTCATCCGAAGCGGTGCGCAACCTGACCTACCGGCAGCAACCCGGCAAGGACAACCCGCTCGGATTCCTGAAGATCAACTTCCACAACAACCATTCCGTCTACATGCACGATACGCCGTCCGAGAGCCTGTTCGGGCGCAATTTCCGGGCTGCGACCTCCGGTTGCGTGCGCGTGCAGGGTGTCGAGCAGCTCGGAGCGTGGCTGCTGGCCGACAATGGCTGGTCGGTGGATCAGGTGCTCGCGATGAAGCAATCCGGCGAGCGGCAGGACGTGCGGCTGAAGAAGCCGGTTCCGGTCTATTTCGTCTACATCACCGCCTGGGCCACCGAGGACGGCGTCGTCCAGTTCCGCCGCGACCTCTACCAGAAGGACGGGGCCGGGGAGACCGTGTCGGGCTACTGAGCCGCGACCCATTGATTCAGAACAAGGCGGACAATCAGCCGCTGCGCTCATTTGGGACATTGTGTGCGGACGTCTCATCGGCCACCAGTCGGACTGGCTCGGCACAAAGCTTTGGCGTAACCGCGACATCAGGGATGTTGATGGAGCGGCGGCCCACGGGCAAGCTGATCCGGGCTCGTTCGGGATGGGCAGGACCGTGGATTACACAGCAAAGTTCCAAGGCGCATTGGCCGCGATCCATGCCGAGGGGCGCTACCGCGTCTTCACTGATCTGAGGCGGACGTGCGGCGCATTTCCCGCGGCTGACCATTACGCCTCCGGTGATAAGCGGCGGATCACGGTCTGGTGCTCGAACGATTATCTCGGCATGGGCCAGCATCCTGTCGTGCTGGCTGCGATGCACGAGGCACTGGACAAGACCGGCGCCGGATCTGGCGGCACACGCAACATCTCAGGCACGACGCGCTACCACGTCGAGCTCGAAGCCGAGCTGGCCGAGCTGCACGGCAAGGAGGCTGCGCTGCTCTTCACGTCGGCCTACGTCGCCAACGACACCACGCTCGCGACGCTGGTCCGGCTGCTGCCCGGCGCGGTGATCTTCTCCGATGAGAAGAACCACGCCTCCATGATCCAGGGAATCCGGCATGGCGGCGGGCCGAAGCGGATCTGGCGCCACAACGACCTCGCCGATCTCGAGGCGCACCTCAAGGCATTCGATCCCGCGACGCCGAAGATCATCGCCTTCGAGTCCGTCTATTCCATGGACGGGACGATCGCCCCGCTCGACGCCATTTGCGACCTCGCCGAGCGCTACGGCGCGCTGACCTATCTCGACGAGGTGCACGCCGTCGGCATGTACGGACCGCGCGGCGGCGGTATCGCCGAGCGCGACGGCATGCTGTCCCGGATCGACATCATCAACGGTACGCTGGCCAAAGGCTTCGGCGTCATGGGCGGCTACATCGCCGCGAGCCGGGCCTGCTGCGATGCCATCCGCAGCTATGCACCCGGTTTCATCTTCACCACCTCTCTCGCGCCGACGATCGTCGCCGGGGCGCTGGCCAGCGTCCGCCACCTGAAAGCCAGCACGACCGAGCGCGCGCAGCACCAGGAGCGGGCGGCGACGCTGAAGCGGCGGCTCGCCGCGGCCGGATTGCCGGTGATCGACAACCCGAGCCACATCGTGCCGGTGATGGTCGGCGACCCCGTGCTGTGCAAAAGCCTGACCGACGCCTTGCTCGATCGCTTCGGCATCTATGTGCAGCCCATCAACTACCCGACCGTGCCCCGCGGCACGGAGCGCCTGCGGCTGACGCCGACGCCACAGCACACGGATGGCGACATGGACCATCTCGTCGCGGCCCTCACCACGTTGTGGCTCGAGTTCGGCCTCGCCTCCGGGCCGGTGCCGATCGCAGCCGAGTGAACCAGGGCAAGTCGCGCTGCACAGCATACCAGACATGCTGAACGGCCGCGGCTCCCTGCCCCACGCCCGCGCCACTCAGTCCCAAGGACGGTCGCGGAGTTGTTGCCCCATGTCACGCGTGCTATGCCGCGCCTATCGCCGATTTCCCATCTTCTGCCGTGACCTGCGAGCGAGGAAGCCATGACTGAAGCCACCCCAGCGCGACCGAATGCGCCCAAGGGTTTTTTCACGGAAACGCTTGCAGAACGTGACCCCGAAGTGTTCGGCGCGGTTTCTGCCGAGCTTTCCCGCCAGCGCGACGAAATCGAGCTGATCGCATCGGAGAACATCGTCTCCCGCGCGGTGCTCGAGGCTGCGGGCTCGGTGCTGACGAACAAGTACGCCGAGGGCTATCCGGGCCGCCGCTACTACGGCGGCTGCCAGTACGTGGACGTCGCCGAGGAACTGGCCATCGAGCGGGCGAAGCGCCTTTTCGGCTGCGCATTCGCGAACGTGCAGCCGCATTCCGGCAGCCAGGCCAACCAGGGCGTGTTCATGGCGCTCGCGCAGCCGGGAGACACGATCCTCGGCCTGTCGCTGGCGGCTGGTGGCCATCTCACGCACGGGGCGCCGGTCAACATGTCCGGCAAGTGGTTCAAGCCAGTGCATTATACGGTCCGCCGGCAGGACCACCGCATCGATCACGACGAGGTGCGCGCGCTGGCCAAGGAGCACCGCCCGCGCATCATCATCGCCGGTGGCTCGGCTTACCCGCGCGTCATCGACTTCGCGGCCTTCCGCGAGATCGCTGACGAGGTCGGGGCCTATCTCATGGTCGACATGGCCCACTTCGCGGGTCTCGTCGCCGGCGGCGCCCATCCGAGCCCGCTGCCGCACGCGCACGTCGTCACGACCACCACGCACAAGACGCTGCGCGGCCCGCGTGGCGGCATGATCCTGACGAACGACGCGGAGATCGCGAAGAAGGTCAACTCGGCCATCTTCCCCGGCCTCCAGGGCGGTCCGCTGATGCACATCATCGCGGCCAAGGCCGTCGCGTTCGGCGAAGCGCTGCGGCCGGAGTTCAAGGATTACGCACGCGCCGTGGTCGACAATGCCGCCGCCCTCGGCGACGTGCTCAAGGCAGCCGGCTACGACTTGGTTTCCGGCGGCACCGACACCCACCTGATGCTCGTCGACCTGCGCCCCAAGAAGCTGACCGGGAACATCTCGGAAAAGGCGCTCGGGCGTGCGCACATCACGTGCAACAAGAACGGCGTGCCGTTCGACCCGGAGAAGCCGACGGTGACGTCCGGCATCCGGCTCGGCTCGCCCGCGGGCACGACGCGCGGCTTCGGTGTGGAGGAGTTCCGCGAGGTCGGCCGCATGATCGCCGAGGTTCTGGACGGTCTCGCCCAGAACGGCGAAGCTGGCAATTCGGAGGTCGAGGCGAAGGTGAAGGAAGAGGCAGTCGCGCTCTGCCGGAAATTCCCGATCTACGCCTGATCCAGTGACGAATGCGTCATCCCGGCCCTGTGCCCGGGATGACGTGAACCCCAGATGTTCGGCGACAGGGCAGGTTCAGCCGATCCGTTGAGGAGACGATGCCATGCGTTGCCCGTTCTGCGGCAGCGGGGATACGCAGGTCAAGGACAGCCGGCCGACTGAGGAAAACGCCGCGATCCGGCGGCGCCGGGTGTGCCCGGACTGCGGTGGCAGGTTCACGACCTTCGAGCGCGTGCAGCTGCGCGAGATCATCGTCACGAAGCGCTCGGGCCGTAAGGTCCCCTTCGATCGCGACAAGCTGCTGCGCTCCGTCGAGATCGCACTCCGCAAGCGGCCCGTCGAGCGCGATCGGATCGATCGCATGGTCTCCGGGATCGTGAGACAGCTCGAAAGCACCGGCGAGGCGGACATCGCCTCCTCCACCATCGGTGAGATCGTGTGCGAGGCGCTCCGCGGATTGGATCCCGTCGCTTACGTGCGCTTCGCTTCCGTGTACCGGGATTTCCGTGAGGCCTCCGACTTCCAGGAGGTCCTGAGCGAAATTGCGAAGGGCAAAGGCGCCGGCCCGAAAGCCTATGGCCAGAACGAAGCTGAGTAAGCCTCAGTCCGCAGCGGATGCCGACGACATCCGCTTCATGGACATTGCGTTGTCCCTGGCCCGGCGCGGCCTGGGGGCGACGGCGCCCAACCCCGCCGTTGGCGCGGTGATCGTGGATGCCGGGACCGGCGAGGTGATCGCGCGCGGCTGGACCCAGCCCGGCGGGCGTCCCCATGCCGAGACCGAGGCGCTGCGTCGCGCCGGCGCACGAGCGCGCGGGGCGACCATGTACGTCACGCTGGAGCCCTGCTCGCACTACGGCGGCACACCGCCATGCGCCGATGCGCTGGTCGCAGCGGGCCTCGCCCGCGTCGTGGTCGGCATCGAGGATCCGGACCCGCGCGTGGCCGGCCGCGGCCTGGAGCGGCTGCGCGCCGCCGGCATCGCGATCACCCGCGGCGTGCGCAGCGAGGAAGCGGACTGGGTTACCCGCGGCCACATCCTGAGGGTCAGCGAGCGGCGGCCGTTCATCCAGCTCAAGCTGGCACTCGCGGCGGACGGCAGCGTGCCGCGGGGCAAGGCCGGGAGTCCGGTTTGGGTCACGGGACCCGAGGCCCGTGCGCGCGGACACCTGCTTCGTGCCACGAGTGACGCCATTCTCGTCGGCCGGCAGACGGTGGAGGACGATGACCCGGAGCTGACGTGCCGCCTGCCGGGTCTCGGCCACCGGTCGCCAGTTCGCGTCGTCCTCGCCCGCGACCTCGACCTGAACCTCGACGGCAAGCTGATCGCGAGCGCGCGCGAGGTGCCCGTGATCGTCTTCTGCGGCCCGCGCGCGCCCCAGGAGCGGCAGACGGCGCTTCAGGCGCGCGGCTGCGAGGTCGTGCCCATCCGTGAGGTCGATGGCAGGCTGTGGCTGCCCGCCGTGACCGAGGCGTTGGCTGCCCGCAACATCACTCGCCTCCTCGTCGAGGGCGGGGCCGCCGTGTGGCGATCTTTCGCGCGTGCAGGCTTCGTCGACGAGGTGATCGTCTTCCGGGGCCGCGATGCCGAAGAAGCCACCGGCCCAGAGCCCTGGAACCCCCGCGCATTGCTGCCCGGCATCGAGCTGACGCTGACGGCCGCGCAGAGAGTGGGCGTTGATGATATGCTGGTCTTTCGGCGCCGCACCGGGCCTGAGTGAGCCGGCAGCCGAACGGCCCTCGAACAGTCGATACGACGAACGCATCAGAGAACGGGAGCACCATGTTCACCGGAATAATCACCGATGTCGGCGAGGTCGCCAGGCGAGAGGGCGACAGCTTCTCGATCCGCTCCTCCTATGCGGCGAGCTCGATCGCCATCGGCGCCTCGATCGCCTGCGACGGCTGCTGCCTGACCGTCACCGCGGTCGAGCCCGCCGGGACGGGCAGCCTGTTCTCGGTGGATGTCTCAAACGAGACACGCTCCAAAACCACGCTCGATAGCTGGCAGCCGGGCAGGCGCATCAATCTCGAACGCTCGCTGACCGCGGGGGACGAGCTCGGCGGGCACATCGTCACGGGACACGTCGACGGCGTTGCCCGTATCGTGGACATCCATCCCGATGGTGAATCCGTTCGCTTCACCTTCGAGGCGCCGGAGCATCTTGCGCTCTTCATCGCGCCGAAGGGGTCGGCCGCCATCGACGGCACCTCCCTCACGGTCAATGAAGTCGCAGGCAACCGCTTCGGCGTAAACATCATCCCGCATACCTTGACGGTAACGACCTGGGGAGCCAAAACGGCGGGCCAAATCGTCAACCTCGAAGTCGATCTTTTCGCGCGCTACGTCGCGCGCCTCCTGGAGTTCCGCCGTTGAGCAAGGCTCTGAGCAAAGTTTCATATTCAGAGGGACAGGGCATCCTGTCCTCGACGCCGGAGATCCTGGAGGACCTGCGCAACGGCCGCATGGTCATTCTGGTAGACGCCGAGGACCGGGAGAACGAAGGCGACCTCGTCATTCCGGCCCAGATGGCGACGCCCGATGCCATCAACTTCATGGCCAAGTACGGCCGCGGCCTCATCTGCCTGACGCTCACCCAGGCGCGCGCCGAGCAGCTTCGGCTGGAGTCCATGGTTCGCGCCAACGCCTCGCGCACCGGCACCGCATTCACGGTGTCCATCGAGGCCCGCGAGGGCATCACGACCGGTATCTCGGCGCATGATCGCGCTCGCACCATCGCGACCGCCATCGACGCCACCCGCGACCACAACGACATCGTCTCGCCGGGCCACGTCTTCCCGCTGGTCGCCAAGGAAGGCGGCGTTCTCGTCCGCGCCGGCCACACCGAGGCGTCCATCGATCTTGCCCGGCTCGCCGGCCTCTACCCGGCAGCCGTGATCTGCGCGATCATGAACGACGACGGCACCATGGCCCGGATGCCGGACCTCGTGACGTTCGCGCAGCGCCATGGCATCAAGATCGGAACCATCGAGGACCTGATCGCATTCCGCCTCCGCAACGATCGTATCGTGAAGCCGGTGGCCCGCCGCCAAGTGGAAAGCGCATTCGGTGGCGGCTTCGAGCTTCACGTTTATGAGACCACCGTCGAGCCGGTCGAGCACCTCGCACTGGTCAAAGGCGACCTGTCGAAGCCCGGTCCGGTGCTGGTTCGCGTACACGCCGTCAACATGCTGTCGGACATACTCGGCATCGGAGCGAGCGCCGACTCGGTCATCGCCCAGTCCATGCGCGCCATCGAGGAAGCTGGCCGCGGCGTGCTGGTGCTGATCCGCGATTTGCGGCCGAAGTCGGTATCGACCTGGATCAGCCAGCAATCGCAGCTGTCGCAGCACAAGGTCGAGGGCCAGGAGCGGCGGCTGGTCGAGATCGGCGTCGGATCCCAGATCCTGCGCGATCTCGGGGTCCGCGACATGATACTCCTGAGCAATTCGCCAGCCTCGGTCTATGTCGGCCTCGAAGGCTACGGATTGAAGATCGTCGAACAGCGGAGGATTGGCTGAAGCGCCATGGTCGGACGTGGATCACGCATGGCGGCGAGCCTGCCCAATGTCACAGCACCCACGAGTGCCGCGGCACCCGGGCAGGTGCGCATCCTTATCATCGAGGGTCGCTTCTACGACGAGATCGGCGATGCCCTGCTCGAGGGTGCCATCGCTGAGCTCGAGGCGCTCGGCGTCGCCTACGACCGGGTGACGGTCCCTGGCGCGCTGGAGATTCCGCAGGTCCTCGCGCAGGCCATCGAAGCGGGGCTGATTCCGGCCTCGGCGCCGAATGCGCGCTATAGCGGCGTGATCGCGCTCGGATGCGTCATCCGCGGCGAGACCTCCCACTACGACATCGTCTGCAACAATGCGAACCACTGGTTGATGGAGCTGGCCATCCGCCACGGCGTGCCGCTGGGCAACGCCATCCTGACCGTCGATACGGAGGAGCAGGCGTTCGCGCGGGCCAAGGGAGGACGCGAGGGTAAAGGCGCCGATGCTGCCCGTGCCTGCATGCGGCTCATCGAGATCGCCCGACAGTTTCAGGGCCAGAGCGCATGACATCGCAACAAAAGACCCTCGGACGGAACGCGCGCAGCGCGGCCCGTGTCGCGGCCGTTCAGGGCCTCTACCAGATGGACATGGCCCAGACGGACCTCAACGCGGTCATCAACGAGTTCCAGAGCCTGCGCTTCCTGCAAGCCGAGCCGGGCGATGCCATCGTGGGGGCCGACCCGACCTTCTTCGCAGAGCTCCTGCGCGGGGTCGTGCGCCGGCAGCGCGACATCGACCCCGTTGTCGACCAGCAGCTCGCCGCAGGCTGGCGGTTGGGTCGCGTCGACTCCATCCTGCGCGCCATCCTCCGCGCGGGGGTTTTCGAGTTGCTGGAGCGACCTGACGTGCCGGCGCGGGTCGTGATCAACGAGTATATCGAGATCGCCCACGCTTTCTTCTCCGAGGACGAGCCGAAGGTCGCCAACGGCATTCTCGACAAGGTCGCCCGACGCCTCCGCCCCGCCGAGTTCACCGACAAGCCGCGCGGGGGCGCCGGTTAAGACTATCCCGTCACCCCGGACCAGGGAGCTCAGCGACCGAAATCCGGGATCCAGCGCAAGAGGCGTGCGCGGGTCGCAGTCCATCAAGCTCCCGGCACTTCCGATGCTGGCCTCGGAACTATGCACCACCTATGGTGGCGCATCGTCCGGGATGACTGCAGTCTATGCAGACCTGGGATTTCACGCGCTTCAAGCAGGCAGGCCAGGAACTCATGTCTGACGAGCACGGCATGGCTGGCGAGGACAGCCTGATCAAGACCTACTTCGCACCGCTCGCCGCTGGGTTCGCCGGCGCGTTCGGGCTCGATGACGATTGCGCGGCGCTGACGCCCGAGCCCGGGCAGGATCTTGTTCTCAAGACCGATGCGATCGCCGAGGATGTGCACTTCCTGGCCGGAGACGACCCGGAGGACATCGCCTGGAAGGCCGTGGCCGTCAACGTGTCCGATCTGGCGGCGAAAGCGGCACGGCCCGTCGGCTATCTCCTCTCGCTCGGCTTCCGGCAGGCGCCTGAACGGCAGTGGCTGCAGCGTTTTGCCGACGGCCTCCGCGACGCGCAGGAGCGTTTCGGCATCGTCCTGATGGGCGGCGACACCGACCGGCGCCCCAACGCGCCGCTCTCCATCACGGTCATGGCGCTCGGTAGTGTTCCAACGGGACGCATGCTCCGGCGCGGCGCCGGCAAGCCGGGTGACGTACTCTACGTCAGCGGCACGCTGGGCGATTCCGCGCTCGGGTTGCAGCTGCGCTCGAGCGGCCGGGCATCTTCGATCGAACCAGTGCTGGCGCCTGCCGATCGCGACTTTCTCGAGCGGCGCTATCTCCGTCCCGAGCCGCGGCTCGGATTGCGGCAAGCCTTGCTGGATCACGCCCGCGCGGCGATGGATCTGTCCGACGGCCTCGTCAAGGATCTCGGGCGGATGTGCCGAGCGTCAGGCGTTGCGGCCGAGATTCACGCCGATCGACTGCCGCTTTCCGCGCCGGCTCGTCAGCTCATCAGCTTGCACCCGAAGTTCAGCCAAATGCCGCTGACGGGGGGCGACGATTTCGAGATCCTGGCGAGCGTGGCCGCCGATGAGGCTCCCCGTTTCGAGGCGAGCGCCCGTGCAGCAGGCATCCCGGTGACCCCGATCGGCCGATTGCAGTCAGGCACCGGCGTCAGGGTGCTCGGGCCCGACGGGCAACCGCTCGCCATCACGCGGACCGGCTACGATCACTTCCTGTCGTGACATTCCGGCAACTGTAGACCGGTGCACGGCGGCACCGCGCCGCACCGGCCGTCTCTTCAGTCTTGTGATTATGTTGCAACGGCAGAACTCTTTTGGCATGGTCCGCCCGCACGAATCTGCACCACTCTACAGACTGAGGGGGGCATGCTCGGCGACGGCTGACCGCCGCCAGTGTTGCCGCGACCAGACTACGGCACGAGGAAACAACCCATGACTCTAGCGCTTTGGGTGATCATCGCCTGCGGGCTGATCTCGATCATCTACGCCGTTTACACCATCCAGTCGGTCATGAAGGCCGATGCCGGCAACAAGCGAATGCAGGAGATCGCTGGCGCCATCCGGGAGGGTGCGCAAGCCTACCTCAATCGCCAGTACACGGCTGTCGGCATCGTCGGCGCCATCATCTTCGTCCTCGCCTGGCTTCTGCTCGGCGGCCTCACCGCGCTCGGCTTCGCCATCGGGGCGATCCTGTCAGGCGCGGCGGGCTTCATCGGCATGAACGTGTCGGTCCGCGCCAACGTCCGCACTGCCCAAGCCGCGACCCAGTCGCTCGCCGGCGGACTGGATATCGCCTTCAAGGCAGGCGCCGTCACCGGCATGCTGGTTGCGGGCCTCGCGCTGCTCGGCGTGTCGGTCTACTACTTCTTCCTGGTCCACGGTCTCGGCTACGACACGGCGGACCGCACGGTCGTCGAGGCGCTCGTCGCTCTCGGCTTCGGCGCCTCGCTGATCTCGATCTTCGCCCGTCTCGGCGGTGGCATCTTCACCAAGGGTGCTGACGTCGGCGGTGACCTCGTCGGCAAGGTTGAAGCGGGCATCCCGGAGGACGACCCCCGCAACCCGGCCACGATCGCAGACAACGTCGGCGACAACGTCGGCGACTGCGCCGGCATGGCGGCAGACCTGTTCGAGACCTATGCCGTGACCGTGGTGGCGACCATGGTGCTGGCGGCCATCTTCTTCCTTGGCCAGGCGCACCTGACGAACCTGATGGTCTACCCGCTGGCCATCGGCGCGGCCTGCCTCATCACCTCGATCGTCGGCACCTTCTTCGTCAAGCTCGGGGCCAACAACTCGATCATGGGCGCGCTCTACCGCGGCTTCATTGCCTCGGCCGTGCTGTCCATCGCCGGCTTGTTCGTCGCGACCCAGTACGTGCTCGGCACCTGGGGCGAGGTCGGGAATGCCGCTGGCCACGTCATCACCGGTACGGACCTGTTCCTGTGCGGCCTCGCGGGCCTCGCGGTCACGGGCCTCATCGTGTGGATCACCGAGTACTACACCGGGATCGGCTACCGGCCGGTGCGCTCGATCTCGCAGGCCTCGGTTACGGGTCACGGCACCAACGTGATCCAGGGTCTCGCCGTCTCGCTCGAGGCGTGCGCACTTCCGACCCTCGTCATCGTCGCCGGCATCATCGTGACGTATAACCTCGCCGGCCTGTTCGGAACTGCGATCGCGACGACGACGATGCTGGGGCTCGCCGGCATGGTGGTCGCCCTCGACGCCTTTGGCCCGGTGACCGACAACGCTGGCGGCATCGCCGAAATGTCGGGCCTGCCCAAGGAAGTGCGGCGGTCGACGGACGCTCTCGATGCAGTCGGCAACACGACCAAGGCCGTGACCAAGGGCTATGCCATCGGCTCCGCGGGCCTCGGCGCGCTGGTGCTGTTTGCGGCCTACAGCTACGACCTGCAGCACTTCATCACTGAAGCGAACAAGGCTGGCTCCACCGCCTTCTCCTTCTTCAAGGGCGTGCAGCCGGACTTCCAGCTCTCCAACCCCTACGTGGTGGTGGGGCTGCTGATCGGCGGCCTGATCCCATTCCTGTTCGGCGGCATCGCCATGACGGCGGTGGGTCGGGCCGGCGGCGCCATCGTTCTCGAGGTGCGTCGTCAATTCAAGGCGAAGCCTGGGATCATGAAGGGGACGGAGCGGCCTGATTATGCCGCCGCGGTCGACCTGCTGACGCGGGCCGCGATCAAGGAGATGGTGGTCCCATCGCTGCTGCCGGTGCTGTCGCCCATCGTGCTCTTCGTCGTCATCTACTTCGTGGCTGGTGGTGGCGCAGTGGGCAAGGGCGCGGCCTTCTCGGCCGTCGGCGCCATGCTGCTGGGTGTCATCGTGACAGGCCTGTTCGTCGCCATCTCGATGACCTCGGGCGGCGGCGCCTGGGACAACGCCAAGAAGTCGTTCGAGGACGGCTTCGTCGACAAGGACGGTGCCAAGCACCTGAAGGGCTCCGATGCCCACAAGGCCTCGGTGACCGGCGACACGGTCGGCGACCCCTACAAGGACACGGCCGGTCCGGCGGTCAACCCGCTCATCAAGATCACGAACATCGTCGCGCTTCTGCTCCTGGCCGTGCTCACGCACTTCTGAGCACGCACCAGATGCGAACCCGGAAAGGCCCCGCTCGCGGGGCCTTTTCTTTTCGCGCGCAGCCCGGGCGGCACAATGCGCGGCCGCTGCGGATCACCGTGCGGTGGAGCCCGGCGCGCGACCGCTTCGGGCCATGATGAAGTACACGAGCTGCGCCACCGCCTTGTAGAACTCCGGCGGAATCGTCCGGTCCACCTCGACCTTGTCGTGCAGCGCACGCGCAAGAGGCTTGTCCTCGATCACCGGAATGCCGTTCTGCTCGGCGATCTCGCGAATGCGCAATGCAATGAGATCGCGGCCTTTGGCCAGAACCCGCGGCGCGCCCCCTTCCTCTCGCACGTAGCGCAGTGCGACGGCATAGTGGGTCGGATTGGCGACCACCAGCGTCGCCCGCGGAACGGCCGCGATCATGCGCCGGCGGGAGCGATCACGTGCCAGAGAGCGCATGCGCGCGCGGAGATGCGGGTCGCCATCCGCCTGCTTCAGCTCATCCTTGACCTCCTGCCGCGACATGCGCAGCTCGCGCCGCCAGAACACGCGCGACCAGACGAGGTCGAGCGCGACGAGCATCAGCGTTGCCGCCGCGACGCCCGCAACCAGCCGCACCGAGACCT
Source organism: Pseudomonadota bacterium (assembly GCA_023416575.1). Classification (GTDB taxonomy): domain Bacteria; phylum Pseudomonadota; class Alphaproteobacteria; order Rhizobiales; family Hyphomicrobiaceae; genus ZC4RG25. The sequence goes on along the minus strand of JAEZHL010000314.1, from coordinate 1,439 downwards.
CGCGCACGATGCGCGGCAATGCGCTCGGCTCCATGAACATAGCATTGAAGACGTCCATCTGCGTCGCGCGCAGCAGGAAGAAGCCCGTCAACCCCACCGCCGAAAGTTTGAACACCGCTTTCAGAAACTCGATCCGGCCCTGGGACCCGAACACCCGCGTCCAGCCCTTTCTGATGGACAGGCGTGACAGGCGGGGTTGAATTCGGTCCAGCACGAGCTGGGGTGGATGCTGCAGCAGGGATGCCGCGATTCCCATGGCGGCGAGCGTTGCGACCGCGGGCAGCAGCAGCATCGCGGCCTCTCCGCCGACCAGCGAAAGAAGTCGCACCGCATCGCCCCCGTTCTCGAGCGACCAGCCGCCAGGATCATCGATGAAGCGCTGCAATCCGGCACTGAGGCGGGCGACGCCGGTCGAGATCGTGCCGGCGATGATCAGGAGCGCGATCAGCGAGCCGAATGTGACGGCCTCCCGGGAATGCGGAACGCTTCCCTTGTCCAGCGCATCCCGGATCTTCTTCTCAGTGGCCTCCTCGGTTTTGCTTTCCTTGTCCTCCGCTTCTGCCATGGCCAGCGTTCACCCGATCAGCTCGCCCTGGCGCGGAGCTCGGTCCCGGGAAGCTCGATCTGGCGCTCGGCCGCAAGTCGGAGCACCACCTCCACGAGAACGCGACGTGCATCCTCGACCTCGCGGTCGGACGCTTCGGTCTCCGCTTGCAGCTCCATCTCGACCATCCGCCGGGTCCGTGCCGGGAGGCCTGCGAGGACCGCCTCCTGGAAATCGAGATCCGTGCCCCTGAGGGCAAGCACGACGCGGTCGGTCGGCACTTGGTTGAGAACCAGCATGAGGGCGCGCGACGGCAGCTTCCTGAGATCGTCGAAGGTGAAGAGCATGTCGCGCATGGCGTCGAGATCGGCCGGCCGCGTTTCGGCAAGGTGCTTCATCGCCGAATCGAAATGGATCTTGTCGAGCCGGTTCAGGATATCCGCGATGCTGCTGTGGGCACTGGCCGCCGGCGACCGCAGCGCGATCAGGTCCTCAGCCAGCGTCGTTTCCAGCACCTCGAGCGCGTCAGGCGCCACCGACTTGATGCCGAGCATGCGGATCAGCAGCCTGTTGCGCATGTCCGCCGGCAGCGAGCCGATGAGCCGCGCGGCATGGGGCGGATTGAGACGCGACAGGATGAGCGCAACGGTCTGCGGATGCTCGCGGAGCAGGTAAGCGCGCATGGTATCGTCCTTGAGCCGCGCAACCTTGCCCCAGACAGGCTCCTCCCTCCCCGCCTCATCCGCGAGAAGCTCCGTAATCTCCTCCTCCGACATCACATCGGCCAGCAGGTTTTTGACCTCGCTCGACGTACCCACGAACTTGACGCCGCTCGAGAACATCTGGGCGAACTCCTCGACCAGCCGGGCGAGTGCGTCCGCAGAGACGGTGGGGA
>JAEZHL010000415.1 GCA_023416575.1 Pseudomonadota bacterium | reverse complement strand
GCATAGCCACACCCCGCGATGCCATGGACCGCGCCATCGAGCTGCTGCGGCTCGTTGGCGTGCCCTCACCGGGCGACCGCATCCACCAGTATCCGCACAATCTGTCTGGCGGCATGCGCCAGCGGGTCATGATCGCCATCGCGCTCGCCTGTCGCCCGAGCCTGCTCATCGCCGACGAGCCGACCACCGCGCTCGACGTCAGTGTCCAGGCGCAGGTGCTGGCGCTGATCGCCGATCTGAAAGACAAGCTCAACATGGCCGTGCTGCTGATCACGCACGATCTGGCGGTCGTGTCCGGTTTCGCGGATCGCGTCGCAGTGCTCTACGCCGGTCGCATCGTGGAGCAGGGTCCCGTCGCGCATGTGTTCTCCCATCCCTGCCATCCCTACACCCGGGGCCTGCTGAACGCCTCCGACTGGTCGGGCGATCCCGGTGAGCGCCTACGCGACATCCCGGGCTCGATCCCCTCGCCGGCGGAGATGCCGGCCGGATGCGCCTTCAGCACCCGCTGCGCTGTCGCGCTCTCACATTGCCGATCACAGCGACCGGAGTTGCGGCCGCTGACGCCGGCCCGTTCCGCGGCCTGCTTCCTCGCGGAGACGGCACATGCCTGAAATGCAACTGCCAGCTCATGAGTCACGCAAGCCACGCACGGTGCTCGAAGCCGTTGCGCTGTCGAAGCACTTCGCAGTCGGCAGGCTCTTCGCCCGCAATCGGCGCCAGGTGCATGCGCTGAGCAATGTCTCGCTCTCCGTCGGCGAGGGCGAAACTCTGGGCATCGTCGGCGAGTCAGGCTGCGGGAAGTCGACGCTGGCCCGCTGCCTGCTCCATCTCATCGCGCCGACCAGCGGCGAGGTGCGCCTCGATGGCCAGAATGTCGCCGAGCTTTTGGCAACCGCACCGCTGACTTTCCGCCGCGCCGTGCAGATCGTGTTCCAGGACCCTTATGCGAGCCTCAATGCGCGGCGAACCATAGGTCAGAGCATCGAGGATCCTCTGCGGATCTTCGGCATGAAGGATCGCGCCCAGCGGCGAGCGCGCATTGCAGAGCTCCTGCGGCTCGTCGGCCTGCCCGAAAGTTTCGCGGCGCGCTATCCGCACGAACTCTCGGGCGGTCAGCGGCAGCGCGTGGCGATCGCCCGCGCCCTGGCGCCCGAGCCGCGCGTCATCATCTGCGACGAGGCGGTGTCATCGCTGGATGTCTCCATCCAGGCCCAGATCATCAACCTGCTGCGTGACATCCAGGCGGCGACGAACGTCGCCTATATCTTCATCTCGCACAACCTGCACCTTGTGCGGCGCATCTCCGACCGGGTCGTCGTCATGTACCTCGGCCAGGTGGTCGAAGCCGCCGACCGCGCTCAGCTCGATACCGCGCTCGTCAATCCTTATGCGCAGGCTCTGTTCGCTTCAGCACCGGTGCTCGACCGGCGCCCCGATGCGCCACGCGTAACGCCGAAGCCGGCGCTGACGGGCGAGGTGCCGAGCCCCATCGACCTGCCCTCGGGCTGCCGCTTCCATCCGCGCTGCCCATTTCGCCAGGCGGTTTGCGCGGAGAAGCCACCGGAGCTGCAGGATGTTGCCGGCCGGGACGTGCGCTGCCACTTCGCCCGAGAGATCTACGAAGCGGCATGCAAGGAGGCGGCTGCGTAACGCGCGGCCCCTTCCTCCGGCATTGGTCAGTCGTCACATGGGCAGGAGCCAGCCGACCAAAGCGACGCTCGCGACCATGGTGATCAGTGTGAACGGCACCCCGACGCGGATGAAATCGGCGAAGGTGTAGTTGCCGGGGCCGACCACGAGCGTATTCACCGGAGACGACACCGGCGTCATGAAGGCGGCCGACGCGGCGAGCGCGACGATCATCGCGAAGGGATAGGGCGAAGCCTGCATGTCCTTGGCGATCGCGAGCGCGACCGGCGCCATGAGAATTGCCGTCGCCGTGTTGGAAATGAACAGCCCCATGACGGCCGTCACAGCGAACAGGCCGGCGAGCATGACGTGCACGCCCGCCCCGCCAAGCGCCGCGACGAGCCAGCCCGCGGCCAGATCGACGCCGCCGGTCTTCTGCAAAGCCGCCGCAAACGGCATCATGCCGATAATCAGCACGAGCGTCTGCCAGTGGATCGACCGGTACGCGCTGTCCATGTCGATGCAGCGCAACCCGCCCATCAAAAGGCAGCCGATGATCGCCGCAATTACGTTCGGCACCACACCGCTGACCATGAGCGCAACGACGAACGCCAGCACCGCCAGCGCTTGCGGCGCCCGCGCGGCGGAAGGGATCACGTCATCCAGCTCGGCCGGCAGCCGCAGCACGATCAGATCGGCCACGCTTCCCTGAAGCCGCCGGATCGCGCGCCACGGCCCGATGAGCAGCAGCGTATCGCCGAGCGCGAGCGGCTCGCCGAGAAGGCCTTCCTTGAGCGGCGTCGTCCCCCGCCGGAGCCCGATCACGGACAGATCGTAAGTCGAGCGGAAACGGGCTTCGATGACCGTCTTGCCGATCAGGCTCGAAGTCGGCGGGACCATCACCTCGACCATCCCGATTTCATTGGCAGAATCGAGGAAATAGCTGCCCGTCAGCGGCAGGGGTTCGAGGGCGAACCGCGCGCTGATTTCTGCGATATCGACCGAGGGCGCGAAGATGTCGATCAGCAGCGTGTCGCCACCATGAAGCTCGGTGGAGGCTTCGGGCCGCACGATACGGTCACCGAAACGGCTGCTGCGCTCAATGGCGACGATGTTGAATCCGGCCGAGGAGCGCAGATCGAGCTCGGCGAGCGACCTGCCGGCCAGCGGCGAGCGAGGCGTCACACGCAGGCGATACTCGCGCTCCTTGAGGCCGTATTCCGCGATCCACTGCGCGAGCCGTGGCCGCCCGGGGCCGTTTCCGTTCTTCGGCGGGCAGGCTGCCAGCCAACGGCGTGCGAATAGCATGTAGCCGATCGCGAGTGCGAGGATCGGCAAGCCGAAGGGCGTGAAGCTGAAGAAATGAAAGCCCTCGAACCCCTGCCGAACCAGCTCGCCGCTGACGACGAGATTGGGGGCTGTGGCGACGAGCGTCATCATCCCGCTGATCAGTGCCGCAACGGAGAGTGGCATCATCAGACGGCTCGCGGCGATCCCCGTGTTGCGGACGATGCGCAGCACGACCGGGATGAAAAGCGCGACGACGGCGGTGGAGCTCATCACCGAGCCGATGCCGGCCACGATCATCATCAGCGGCGGCACGAGCCGGGTCTCGTCATGGCCTGCCCGGGACAGGAGCCAGTCGCCGAGCCGTTGCGCGACGCCGGTGCGTACGAGGCATTCACCGATCACGAACAGTGCCGCGATGAGAATGACGTTGGGGTCACTGAACCCCGCCAGCGCCTCCGGAAGCGTAATGATTCCCGTGAGCGGCAAAGCCAGCATCATCACGAGCGCGACGACGTCCATCCGCGGCCGGTTGGCAACGAACATGGCGATGGCGGCGCCGAGCAGCAGAAGGACGATGAGAAGTTCCTGGTTGGGCATGCGAACCAGAAAGACGATCGCGAGCCATCGCGCAAGGTGCAGGCTGCGTGCCGCATCCCGTCAGCACCGTCACAATCGGATAGGAGCCATGTCCCGCGTGCGCTTCACTGATCTCAAACTATTGACGACGGTCGGGATTCACGCTCGCATGAGTGCAAGGTAAACAAGAGAGCTTGCTCCAGGGGAGGAGACGAAACGTGCGTGTCATCTCGGCGGATGAGGCAGCGCGCCTCGTGTGTGACGGCGATACGGTGCTCGTCGGCGGCTCGGGAGGCGGACATGCCGTCCCGGAAGCCCTGATGGCAGCACTTGGCAATCGCTTCCGCGAAACGGGCCAGCCAAGCCGGATTACGTCGCTGCACCCTGTCGGCCTCGGAGACCGGGGCACGCGCGGCGCAGGTCACTTCGCTCAGGAAGGTATGCTCAAGCGCATCATTTGCGGCACCCTCGTCGATTCTCCGCCTATCTCCGACATGGCCGCGGCCGACGAAATCGAGGCCTATACGCTGCCGCAGGGTGCCCTTTCTCAGTTGATGCGTGAGATGGCGGCAGGCCAACCGGGCCTCTTCACGAAAACGGGCCTCCATACGCTGGTCGATCCGCGGCACGGCGGCGGCAAACAGAGCAGGCGCACGACGGAGGACTTGGTCGAGCTCGTCACGCTGAAGGACGAGGAGTGGCTGTTTCTGAAGCCGTTCAAGGTCGATGTCGCATTCCTGCGCGGCACCACGGCCGACGAGGACGGCAACATCACCATGGAGCAGGAGGCCGTCTATGGCGAAATGCTTTCGATGGCTCAAGCCACACGGCGCGCTGGTGGCGTCGTCATCGTGCAAGTGAAGCGGCTCGCCAATCGGGGCACCCTTCCGGGCAAGCAGGTGAAGATCCCTGGCATGCTCGTCGACTTCGTGGTCGTCGATCCGGCCCAGCGCCAAACCTACATCTCAGAATATTCCCCGAGCTACGCGGGTGAGCTGCGCGAGCCTTTGTCCTCCTTCGAGCCGCTACCGCTCGACCCGCGCAAAATCGTGGCGCGGCGTGGCGCCATGGAGCTCTTCCCAGGCGCCGTCTGCAATCTCGGCTCTGGCATTTCGACCGGCATCGGCACGGTCGGAGCGGAGGAGCGCATCCTCGACCAGATCGTGCTGACCAATGAGCAGGGACTTATCGGCGGTGCACCCGCTATCGGCTACGAGGCCGGCGCGGCGCGGAATTTCTGGGCCATGATCGACCAGCCCTATCAGTTCGACTTTTATGACGGCGGCGGGCTCGACATCGCGTTCCTGTCGTTCGCCCAGGTCGACGGACGCGGCAATGTCAACGTCAGCCGTTTCGATGGACGGATCGTCGGCATCGGCGGTTTCGTCAACATCAGCCAGAACGCGCGCAAGGTCGTGTTTGGCGGCACGTTCACCGCCAGCGGGCTCGCAATGTCTTGGCCCGAGGGCCGCACGCGAATCACCCGCGAGGGCAAGCATCGCAAGTTCCTCGCCGAGGTGGAGCAGCTCTCCTACAACGGCGACTACGGCTGGCAGCGTGGCCAGGAAGTTCTCTATGTCACGGAGCGTGCCGTGTTTCGCCGCAACGCCGACGGGCTCTCACTGACCGAGATCGCACCCGGCATCGATCTCGAGCGCGATATCCTGGCCCACATGGAGTTCAAGCCACACATCTCGACCGATTGCCGCCAGATGGATGCCCGCCTCTTCCGACCTGAACCCATGAATCTTGCCCGCGATCTCGCCGCCAAGCCGCCGCAGCACCGTTCGGCACGGGTCGCGGCGTGGTACGGAGAGCGAGAGACACAACGCGCGGCGGCGGAGTAGCGCGGGCAAGGAACCGCTCCTCAGGAGCATCGCAACGAGACGGGAGCGGGCCAGCAACACTCGACGAGCGAGGTGGCTCGGCCGCCGTCAGACTCGTCAACAATTCATCCTCTCCACGCCAAATCTCCACGTCGTCTTCAAGCTCGCGGTTGCCCACTGCTGTAGCAGAGGTCCGCAGCCGCCGGGCGTTTCAGGCGCTCGGGCTGGTCCGGCCACGCGCTTCGAACCCAAATCCCGGAGCCCTCTCCGCGTTCGAAGTTTTCAGTCGCCGACTGTACCCGGCGGCACAGACCGCCGTACGGGCAGCAGCTACCAACGAGCCACATCGCGTCAAAACGAAAAGACGCGAACCAATCGAGATGGAGACGATCATGAGCATCCAATCGACAGAAGCCATTACGATCGGGGTCGACCCGACTGCTCCGACATCGGCGCTGCCCGCACAGGCCATGCGCCGGATCGCAGCCATTCTCAAGCGAACGAGGGACGCGATCTGCGCCTACAAGCAGCGCAAGGCGAACGAGGCCATACTATCGATGCTCGACGAGCACACGCTGCGCGACATCGGCCTGACCCGTTCCGACATTGAGGTCGTCGCACCTCGGCTGCGGTTTCAGGGGCCCCTTGCTCCCAACGCGTTACACTTCTGAGGGTCAGCGACGACGTCAGATGCGACGAGGAGCAGGCAGCTGCTGAACGTGCTGGCGCTGCCTCGTGTCTGGGCGCGAGTCACAGGGCAACGAGGCGGCGCCTACGGGGCTGGTGCCGCCCGATCCTTGACAGTCTAAAAGACGCCGCTAGGCTTTTGGCAACACAGAAATCCTTGATGCTGTTCCGGGATTGGGACAGACCGGAGCAGGGCACACGGCATGGATGAGACCGCGGCTCGCGATGCCTTCGAGAATGCGCTGAGCACCTGCCAGCCCGATTTCGAGACCTTCTTCCTGTCGCGACTGTTCGGGCTGTCGTTTTCGTATACGGACGATAGCTGCCGCATCGAGTTCCCGGTCCATGACTTCATGTTCAATCCGCAGGGAACCCTGCACGGCGGTGTCACGGCCTTCGTGCTCGATGTCGCCATGGGGCACCTGCTGAAGCGTTCCACAGGCGTGCCCGGCGCAACCCTGGAAATGAAAGTGCAGTATCTGGCGCCGCTGCGGCCACCCCGCGCCACCTGCGAGGGCCGGTTTCTGCGCCAAGGAAAGAGCCTCTCGTTTCTCGAAGCGCGCATCTGGGATGCCGAGGGTACGCTCGCCGCGGTCGCGACCTCGACGTGGGCCTTGCCCAAGGCGAAGCCTGCGGACAAGGACTAGTGCACTTCGACAGCCCTTGCGCGGTACGACCAATGCGGGAGCAAACGAGATGAAGCCGACGATCCTGAGTTGCGCCGTCACCGGCACATTCCCGACCCGCGACCAGAACCCCAATCTGCCCGTCACGCCGGAGGAGATCGCCAACGCGTGCATCGGCGCCGTGAAGGCTGGCGCTGCCATCTGCCACATCCATCTGCGCGACCCCGGCACCGGCCGCCCGAGCATGGAGCTCGCTTACTATCGGGAGGTCGTCGAGCGTCTCCGCGCGAGCGGCGTCGATCTCATCATCAATCTGACCACGGGACCGGGCGGTCGCTTCATTCCCAGCGACGACGAGCCGGCCAAGGCCGCACCGGGCACACTTCTGACCACGCCCGAGATCCGCACCGAGCACATCGTCGAACTGAAGCCCGAGCTGTGCAGCCTCGACCTCAATACCATGTGGTTCGGCAACGGCGCCGTGATCAACTCGCCGCGCAACATCCGCATCATGGCTGAACGCATGTATGCCGCGGGCGTCAAACCGGAGCTCGAGGTGTTCGATACCGGCGACATCATGCTGTCGCGTGACCTGTTCGCCGACGGCACGCTGCGCACGCCCGCGCTGTTCCAGGTGGTCACGGGCGTCAAGTATGGCATGGCCGCGACACCCGAGACGATGTGCTATGCGACGTCGCTCCTGCCGAAGGACTGCGAATGGGCGGCGTTCGGCGCCGGCCGCATGGCCTTCCCGATGCTGGCGCAGGCATTTCTGCTCGGCGGGCATTGCCGGATCGGAATGGAAGACACGCTACACCTCGCCAAAGGTGTGCCGGCACCTGACAATGCCGCTCTCGTCGCGAAAGCGGCCAGCATCATCGAAAGCCTCGGCGGCAAGCTCGCGAGCGTAGCGGAAGCCCGCCAGATCCTCGGCCTGACAGGCCCCACCGGCTGAGCGGCACCCCCGATTAGCGGATGCGCTGTTGGCTGCCCCTGAACCAGCTCACGATGAAGAGCAGGATGATGGCGCCAACAGTCGCGACGATAATCGAGGCGAAGTTCAGGCCTTCCCTGTATTCGAACCCGAGCAGGCTGCTGAACACGAAGCCGCCGATGAATGCGCCGACCAAGCCGACGACCAGGTTCGTCAACAGCCCGTTGTCCCGGCCAGTGATCTGCTCTGCAAGCCAGCCAGCGATCAGGCCGACGATCAGCCAAGCAACGATACTCACCGCGGATCCTCCTCCTCGTCAGTTGCTGGAAGAAGAACGCTCGAGTGGTCGACGGGTTCAGGCAATCATTTGCCAGCTCGGTTCTTGCTAAACGCGCACGTCATGGCGCGAGATCTCACTTCGGTCATGGCTGGCGCCCGCGGGAGGCAAAAAGGGCCATGATACCAACAACCACAGGCTGCCAAGTTGCATAGAGCAGCAATCCGGCGCTCTGCCCGGTGTTCGACCAGACCAGCAGCAGGCCCAAGGCACCACCGATCGCGAATGTTGTCACGAATGCCAGGAGCGTGCTCCGGAACGGAACGCTCAAGCGCACGCCAAGGAACGTGATCAGCGCTCCGGCTGCGCCTCCGGCCAGGCCCGCAATGCCGAGCCTGATATTCTCGGCGGTGTTCGTCGTTCCCATCCGGTCGAAAGTGGCGATCCCGGCCTGCACCGCGACCTGCCATCCGATCCAGGTCGCGACGAGCGACAGGAACGCGCCGACGAGACCGAGCCTGCCGAACCGCCACGCAAGAGCTCCCGTCACGAGGCCGAACCATAGCCCCGGGAGCAGCAATCGCGGATTGATATGATAGGCCGTCAGCTGAGTCTGCACTTCGTGCGACAGCTGTGGCATCCCCTCAGTCGCATAGCTGGCAACGCCAGAAGCAACCGCCGCAACGATCAACGGAACGATGCTGCGAACCGGTGACGGCATGGCACCCCCTCGCCAATGGACCTGCTCGATTGCCTTCTCGCCATGATCTGAGGCGAAGTTGTGGTTGCGAAGACGATGCTACCCCGCCAGCATCTTCCCGCGTTCTTTCACTACTCCCATCCCGCCGCGTTTTAAATGCGGGCCAATTTGATACGAGCCCATCCCATGCCCACTCCTGACATTCCGCAGGTCGAGATGGCGATCGTGGAAATGACGAACGCCGTTCGCAAGCAGCATCAAGCGAGCGAGGTCAAGCCCGATCCGGGGTTGACTGAGGCGGCGCGCGCGTATGCGCGGTTTCTGGCCAACTCCAAGCTGTTTTCGCACACCGCGGACGGACGGCAGCCCGCGGACCGTGCCAAAGCGGCCGGCTATAAGCCCTGCTATGTCTCCGAGAACCTGTCGTCGAACCTCGACACGCGCGGGTTCGAGGTCAAGCAACTCGCGCGCGCGGCAATCCAGGGTTGGATGAATTCGCCAGGGCACCGCAAGAACCTGCTGATGGATCACGTGAGCCAGATCGGGGTCGGCGTCGCGAAGACTCCCGGCGAGGAGCGCTATATCTCCGTCCAGATGTTCGGCCGGCCTCACGACATGGCGTACAAGTTCCGCATCAACAATGCGTCCGGCCAGACCGTTACCTACGATTTCCTTTCACGCACCCAGGAGATCAAGCCGCGCTACACGACAACGCATACCGCCTGCCTGCCGGGTGAGGTCACGTTCAAGCAGCCGGGCGATGGGCTGATCGGCCGATATCAGGCCCGGGAAGGAGACGTGTTCGTGCTGCGCCGCCGAAATGATGGCGTGTCGGTCGAGCTGGTGCGAGGCGGTCAGCCCTGAGGGCTAGGCCCGCGACAGACTGGAGAGGAGGCGGTGGCGTGCTTCGGGCATGACCAAGTCTCGCGGGGCGAGAACGCGTGAGGTGAGGAACGACTCCGTCAGCGCGAAACCATCGAGGACATCTTCACGGGTCACGGTGCCACTCCGGCCGGTGAGGAACGGCGGCAGCCGCAGGAGGCGATCGCGGTAGGGTTCGCCCGCCGCCGCAGATACCGCCCGGCCCGACTTGGGCGAGACCCAGGTCAGGTTCTCCGAGCTTCCGGTCGCGGCGCAGGTGGCGAGGTCCAGTCCGAACCCGAGCTCTGCCAGCAGGTTCAGCTCCCAGCGCACATAGAGCGCCGGCCAGATGTCGTTATCGTCCAGGTAGCCGAGGACGAACAGCGTCACCTCGAAGAGATTGGGATGCGGATCGCGCTCAGGCAGCAGACGCGCGAGGGCGCAAAGCGAGGTCATGCCGGCGAGCGCCAGCGCATCCTCCATCGCCCCGGCCGCATAGCCCTTGCGCAGCTCGGCGGTGAAGAACCCGAGCTGCTCGGCGAGTCGCGCCTTCCAGGTGACCTCGACGTGATTGCCGATCTGCAGCACCGGCCGCAGCCGCCGTCCCTGGCCGCCGTGCACGAGCCCGAGATGCCGGCCATGCGCGCGGGTCAGCAGTTCAACGACCGCGGCCGTCTCGCCATACGGCCTGATCGACAGGACGATGCCTTCGTCGGACCAGTTCATCGGACCTCGGCGACGCCCCCGCAGGGTGGCCGCTCACTCCTTGGGAAACTCGAGCCCCATTTCGCGATAACGCTCCGGATCGTCGGCCCAGTTTTCCCGCACCTTCACGAACAGGAATAGGTGGACGTCATGGCCGAAGAGCTGCGCAAGCTCCCTGCGCGCCTCCATTGATATCTGGCGGACGACCGCGCCATCCTTGCCGAGCACGATTTTACGCTGGCTTTCGCGCTCGACGAAGATCGTCTGCTCGATGCGTGCCGAGCCGTTGCGGAACGTCTTCCAGTCCGTCGTCTCGACGGTCACGGAATAGGGTAGCTCCTGATGCAGCCGCTCGTAGATCTTCTCGCGGGTGATTTCGGCGGCGAGCATACGCTCGGAAAGATCCGACAGCTCGTCGGCCGGAAAGTGCCACGGCCCCGGCGGCACATTGGCAGCAAGCCACGTTTTCAGGTCCCCTGTCCCGCTCCCGTTCAGCGCGGAAATCATGAACACGCGCTCGAAGGCAACGCGGCTCGTCAGATCCGCGGTGAGGGCCAGGAGCTTGTCCTTCTCCGAGAGCCGGTCGACTTTGTTCAGCACCAGAACCTTGGGGCCTTTCGCATCGGCAAGGCGGCCTAGGATGCGCTCGACATCCTCGTCGACACCCTTCGCAGCGTCGACGAGCAGAACGACGACGTCTGCGTCGAGCGCGCCGCCCCACGCGGCCTCCACCATGGCGCGGTCGAGCCGCCGCCGTGGCCGGAAGATGCCGGGCGTGTCCAGAAATACGAGCTGGCTCTGCCCCTCGACGACGATCCCGCGCACGGGAATACGCGTCGTCTGCACCTTGTGCGAGACGATGGTGACCTTGGCACCAACGAGAGAGTTGACCAGCGTGGACTTGCCCGCATTGGGCGCGCCAATCACCGCGATAAAGCCGCAGCGCGTCTCGCCCTCAGGCTGGCCGGTCGTCATATCTTCTGTCTCAAGCATGGGACGCCTTCTTCGGGTCGCGGCCCTGTTCCACTCTGACGCCCTCGCGTGCCAACAGCGTTCGCGCGGCAGCCTGCTCGGCCTGGCGCTTGGAGGTGCCTTCGCCTCGCGCCGGCTTGCGGCCGACGATGTGCACCTCGGTCACGAACAACGGCGCGTGATCAGGGCCGCTGCGAGAGATTTCGACATATTCCGGCAAGTCGAGCCCCTGCCCTTGTGCCCATTCCTGCAGCGCCGACTTCGGGTCCGCTACCACGTGCGGGAGCTGCTCGAACTGGGCCGTCCACAGCGCGCGCACCACGTCGCGGGCCTTCGAGAACCCAGCCTCGATGAACACCGCGCCGAGCAACGCCTCGACAGCGTCGGCGAGAATGGTCTCCTTCTCGCGCCCGCCGCTTTCGGCCTCGCTGTCGCTCAGGATGAGATGCGGGCCGACCCCGATCCTCCGGGCGACGGTGGCGCAGGCCAAGCCGCGCACCAGACGGTTGTAACGGCGGGCGAGCTCGCCTTCGCTCGCATCCGGATGCGCCTCGTGCAGCATCTCGGCGACTGCGAGCCCGAGCACGCGATCCCCGATAAACTCGAGCCGCTCGTTGTCATGACGCATCCCGCGCTGCGAGCGGACGCTGGCATGGGTCAGCGCACGATCGAACAGCTCACGGCTCTTGAACGTGTAGCCCAGGCGCTTCTCGAGATCCGTCGGCTGTTTTGACCGTCGCACGTGTATTCAGCGCACCAAAGAGAAGAACCGATCCCAGCGGATGTCCCAGGGCCAGCGCCAGGGCGCGAAGAGGCGGAAGGCGTCGGGGTCATCGAAAGCGCCGGAGAAGAAGATGATCTCTGCCCGGCCGACGAAATTCTCCAGCGGCACGTATCCGACGCCCCACTGCGCGCGACTGTCGGTCGAATTATCGCGGTTATCGCCCATCATGAAGTAGTGGTTCGCCGGCACCTTGAAGACGCCCGTATTGTCGAAGGCACCGTTGGTTTCGGAGTCGAGGACCGTATACTTCACGCCGTTGGGCAGCGTCTCTTCATACTGCGGAATGCGACGCAGGATACCGTCGTCCTCACGGGTGACGAAATCGCCGATCCGGCGCTTCGGCACTGCCTCGCCATTGATGTACAGCACACCGCCCCGCATCTGGACTTCATCGCCGGGCAGGCCGACCACTCGCTTGATGTAGTCGGTAGAGTTGTCGCGCGGCAGCTTGAACACAGCCACGTCGCCCCGCTGCGGCTCGCTGGCAAGGATCCGGCCGGAGAACAAATTGACCCCGAACGGGAACGAGTAGCGGCTGTAGCCGTAGGACAGTTTCGACACGAACAGGTAGTCGCCGACCAGCAGCGTCGACTTCATCGAGCCGGATGGAATATTGAACGGCTGGAAGAAGAACACGCGCACGACCATCGCGAGCGCGAGCGCCTGAACCACGATCTTGACGGTTTCCCACCAGCCGCTCTCGCGCTTTTTGCCGGTGTCGGTATTCAAACTCATCTCGTGCTCCTCGGCGGGGCAACGCCTCGATTGATCCGGGGGCGCCCACATTCCAGCTGCGGCTCGCTATAGCCCGTCCCAAGTGACCATGCAAACCGGCACAATGACGACGCCATGGGTCCTCAACGCGCACCGGTGTCGAGCGGAACGCCCGAGATAATCACGATCGCCTGCGCCAGGGGATAATCGTCGGTCAGGCTCAGATCGATCCTGGCAGCATAGCCTCTCGGCGTGATCCGCTCGAGTTGCTTGGCTGCACCGCCCGTGAGTAACAGAGTCGGACGGCCGGTGGGCAGATTGATGACGCCCATGTCCCGCCAGAACACCCCCTGTCGCAATCCGGTTCCGAGTGCCTTTGCGCACGCCTCTTTCGCAGCGAACCGCTTCGCGTAGGAAGCAGCGCGCTGGTGGCGCCGGTCTGATTTGCGCCGCTCGACATCAGTGAAGACGCGGTCCAGGAAACGGTCGCCGAATCGCGCGATCGTCCGCTCGATCCGATCGATGTCTATAATGTCGTTTCCCAGACCCAGAATCATAGGGCGTCAGGCACTCCTGCGGCCTGTGACGCTTGCGCGCGCTTCGTCCATCAACGCGCGCATGCGACGGACGGCCGAGTGGAGGCCGCCGAAAATGGCCTCGCCAATCAGAAAGTGACCGATGTTCAGTTCGACGACCTGGGGGATGCGCGCCACCGGGGCGACGGTGTTGTAGGTGAGCCCATGTCCCGCATGGACCTCGAGGCCGGCCTCTGCGGCAAGACGCGCCGCAGTCCGCAGCCGCTCCATTTCGCGCGCGAGTCCCCGCGCATCCTCCTCGAGCGCCTTCTCACAGTAGCTGCCCGTATGCAGCTCGACGATGTCGGCGCCGATGGCAGCCGCCGCCTCGATCTGGCGCTCGTCTGCCTCGACGAAAAGCGACACCCGGATGCCGGCATCCTTGAGACGTGCCGTGTATCCCGCGAGATGCTCACGGCCGCCAGCGACGTCGAGGCCGCCTTCAGTCGTGCGTTCCTCGCGCCGCTCCGGCACGAGGCAGCACGCGTTCGGCAGGTGCCGCAGCGCAATCGCCAGCATTTCCTCAGTCGCTGCCATCTCGAGATTGAGCGGCCGCGTCAGCTCCGCCTTGAGCCGCGCGATATCCGAATCGGCGATGTGGCGGCGGTCCTCCCGCAGGTGGGCGGTGATGCCGTCCGCGCCAGCCTCGACCGCAAGATGCGCCGCCCGCAGCGGGTCCGGATGGCGGCCGCCACGCGCATTGCGGATCGTGGCCACGTGGTCGATGTTGACACCCAGGCGCTGAAACGGAATGTCCAGGTACGACGTCATTGGACCGCCTTCTGCCTCCTATGATCACCTCGGCACGCCCGATCGCACCGAGCCGGCAATCCCCCGCCGGGCCACACTTCGGGTCAGTTCGATAAGGACGAGCGCTCAGTCGAACGAGCGCTCCACATTGCTCACGACCGGCTTTGACCGCAAGCCGGCAATGATTCGATTCAAGTGCTCGAGGTCCCAAACCTCCACCTCCAGCAGCATCTCGGTGAAGTCGGAGGCGCGACGCATCATGCGCAAGTTGTCGATGTTGCCGTCAGCCTCACCGATCACCTGGGCGATCTGCGCCAGGGAGCCCGGCTCGTTGATCGCCGTCACCCGCAGCCGCGCCGGAAACCGCTCGGGCTGCTCGTGGGAGACATCCCAGGTGACGTCGATCCAGCTCTCCTTCTCGAAATCCTTCAAGCGCGGCGAGTGAATCTGGAAAATCCGAATGCCTTCGCCGGGAATGAGAACGCCGACGACACGGTCGCCAGGCACCGCGCCGCCCTCCTCGAAGCTGACCGGCACGTCATTACGCAGTCCACGGATGGGCAAGCCGCTGGGTCTTACGCCGGGCTCACCAGTGTTGCCCGTCATGCGGAACTTGAGCCCCATCACCCGCGTCAGGCCGAACCAGCCTTCCTGGTTCGGAGCATGGCTGTGCCGGCTCTTGGGGCGTTGGCCGGCGGCCCGGTCCTCGGTTTCAATCGCTCCGGGCGCTATGGCCCGCACCACATCGGCAATCGGCAACTCGCTGCGTCCGACAGCGGCCAGGGCGTCCTCAACGGTCTTGTGCATCAGTCGCGGCAGCACGCGCTTCAGCTTTTCGTCGCCATACTCGAGGCCCGCTCTCTCGAACCGGGCAATAAGCAGCCGGCGCCCCAGCTCGGAGTACTGCCGCCTGAGCGCATCTCGTGACGCGCGGCGAATGGCGGAGCGCGCCCGGCCGGTGACCGCCAGTCTCTCCCAGGCGGCCGGGGGCATCTGGCCGCTGGCCGTCAGAATATGGACCTCGTCGCCATTTCGCAGCGCCGTCGACAACGGCACCTGGCGGCCATTGATCAGCACGCCAACGGTTGAGTTGCCGATGTCCGTGTGCACGGCATAAGCGAAATCGATCGGGGTCGCCCCGCGCGGCAGAGCGATCAGCCGCCCCTTCGGCGTGAAACAGAACACCTGGTCGTGGAACAGCTCGAGCTTGGTGTGCTCCAGGAACTCTTCCGGGTTGTTGCCCTCGAGCAGCGTCTCGACCAGCCGGCGCAGCCACATGTAGGGGCCGCTGTCCTTTTCATAAGTCGACTTCGCCGCGCCGTTACCGCTGCCATGCTCCTTGTAGAGGGCGTGCGCGGCAACGCCGTACTCGGCGATCCGATGCATCTCGCGCGTGCGCAGTTGCAGCTCCACGCGCTGGTGCTGCGGCCCGACGATCGTCGTGTGGATGGAACGATAGCCGTTCTGCTTCGGCGTCGAGATATAGTCCTTGAAGCGGCCCGGGACCGAGTTCCAAGTGGTGTGCACCACCCCCAACACCCGGTAGCAGGCATCGATGCTGCCGAGGATCACGCGGAAGCCGTAGATGTCCGAAAGTTGCTCCAGCGAGATCTGCTTGTTCTGCATCTTGCGCCAGATGGCGTACGGCTTCTTCTCGCGGCCCGACACCTCGGCCTTGATATCCGCCTCGGCCAGCTTGCTACGCAGTGCGGTCTGGATCTGGTCGACGATGCCGCGGTTGCGCTCGCGCAGCTGGGCAAGGCGCGTCGTCACCGTATGATATGCCTCGGGGTGCAGCCACCTGAACGCGTAGTCCTCCAGCTCCTCGCGGAGCTGCTGCATGCCCATGCGGCCGGCCAGCGGCGCATAGATGTCGAGCGTCTCCTGCGAGATGCGGGCGCGCGACTCGTGCTTCATGTGCTCGAGCGTGCGCATGTTGTGGAGCCGGTCGGCGAGCTTGACCAGCAGGACGCGGATGTCACTCGAGATCGCGATCAGCAGCTTGCGGAAATTCTCCGCTTGCTCGGCGCGCTTGGAGACGAGGTCGAGCCGCCGGATCTTGGTCAGGCCATCGACGAGCGCACCGATTTCCGAGCCGAAGAGCTGATCGATCTCGGCGCGCGTCGCTTCCGTGTCCTCGATCACGTCGTGCAGCAGCGCCGTCGCGATTGTCGCGTCGTCGAGCTTCAGCCCCGTCAGGATGGCGGCGACTTCGAGAGGATGGGAGAAATAGGGATCGCCAGAGGCGCGCTTCTGATTGCTGTGCGCCTTCATGGCGTAGACGTAGGCGCGGTTGAGCAGCGCCTCGTCAGCCTTGGAATCGTAAGCGAGCACACGTTCGACGAGCTCGTACTGGCGCATCATGGTCTTCTCCCCTCCGGGGAAGTTCGGACCTCAGCGCCAGCACGGCCGAGCGGTCGCAAATCAGCGCCCAGCCGGCCCGATACGAACGAGGAGGTCCTAGCGCCCGTTGCGGCCCCCGCCATTTCCGCCAATCGCAGCAGAGGGCTCGGTTGGAGTGAGGCTCTCCATGCCGCGCAGCAGCTGCTCCTCGGTGAGAACATCGACCGCCGTATCGCTGGCCTGGTCGTCGCGACCGAGCAGCGGACTGCGGCGCTCGGTGGCCAGCATCGGCGCTCCCGCAGCCTCCGGCTCGTCGACTTCGACGTTTTTCTGGATCGAGTGGATCAGAGCTTCGCGCATATCGTCGGGCGGAATGGTTTCCTCGGCGATCTCGCGCAGCGCAATGACCGGGTTCTTGTCGTTCTCTTGCTCCACCGTCATCGGACTGCCGTTGGCGATGGCGCGGGCGCGGTGGGCGGCAAGCAGCACCAGCTCGAACCGGTTCTGGACCTTATCCACGCAATCTTCGACGGTAACGCGAGCCATTCTCTGCCCTCACGGATGAGCAACGCTGAGTCGAGCAATAGCTGCCCGACCCGACCTGCTGGCCTCAGGAACCTGCCTCATCGCACAAAAGCCATCCAGAATCAAGGACACAGCGGACCCCGCGACGCTGTGAACCCAGTGTGGCAAGGAGGCTTCGGGCAGACTGGCCCGTGACCGGATGGCGCCAAGCCGGCGCGACGTCGAGAAGCGGAACCAGCACGAATGCCCGCCGGTGGGCCTCGGGGTGCGGCAGCACGAGGCGGCCACGCTGCCGCGCGCCCGGCGGCCAGTTGAGGCGGCGGCCTGCGAAGTCGATGATGTCCATGTCCAAGGGCCGCGGCCCGAGCGGGGCTCCCGACCGCCGGCCGGCGCGCCTTTCGAAGCCCTTGAGCATGCGCAACAGCGCCGCGGGCGCGATGTTAACTTTTGCCCGGATTACGGCGTTCAAGTAGTGTGGCTGCCATGCACCACCGACGGGCTCGGTCTTATAGAGAGCCGAGGTGCGTTCGACGCAGATGTGGGAATCTTGCAGCTCCGCCACCGCGCGGCGCAACGTTCGAAGCGGATCGCCCCACGCTCCCGGCAGGTTGGCGCCGAGCGAGATCAAAACAACACTCATTCCGGCTCCGAATTGATCCGCCGAGATATATTTTGATTTATGACAAGAGGTCTATCAAATTGCCCCAATCTTGGCACACACCGTCCGAAGTTGGCTGATCGGTGTGGCTGGCCGCCCAGGCTGGCTCACCGCGTCCCGGCCGTGAGGAATCATCGCGTCAAGTTCGGACATCCAGCGGGGAGACAATTTCGAGAGATCTGCTCCCGAGGTGATATATGCATTTTTACCCTGACGAAAAAATCGCGCTCTTCATCGATGGCTCAAACCTGTATGCGACGGCCAAAGCATTGGGGTTCGACATCGATTACAAGCGGCTGCTGTCGCTGTTCGGTCAAAAAGGTCGGCTCGTGCGGGCGCTATACTACACGGCGCTGGCCGAGGACCAGGAATATTCGTCGATTCGCCCGTTGATCGACTGGTTGGATTACAACGGGTACTCGATGGTGACGAAGCCGACCAAGGAGTTCACCGACTCCATGGGGCGGCGCAAGATCAAGGGGAACATGGACATCGAGCTCACGGTCGATGCCATGCGGCTGTCGCGCAGTCTCGATCATATCGTGTTGTTCTCCGGCGATGGCGATTTCAAGAGCCTTGTCGCAGCGTTGCAGCAAGAGGGCCGACGCGTCAGCGTCGTTTCGACACTCCAGACCCAGCCGCCGATGGTGGCCGACGAGCTCAGGCGTCAATCGGACCAGTTCATCGACCTCGCCGACCTCGAGCAGTTCATCTGCCGCGATCCAGCAACACGTCCGGTCCGCAACGACCGGCCCCATCCGGCGCGGCGGGATTCGTATCAGCGGTCGACGGGCGAGCCTGTTCCCTTTCAGGATCAGGACGACTTGTCCGAGGAAGTCTGAGTCGAGGGCAGGCATATGGATGGGTTGCCAGCCCTGGGGGCGGTCGATTCGACGACCGGCGAGCCCGGCCACGATTGCCCCCTGTGCCCGCGCCTCGTCGACTATCGGCTGGCCAACCGGGCTGCGGAGCCGGACTGGTATAATGCACCGGTCCGCTCCTTCGGCGATGAGTCCGCTCGCCTTCTCATCGTAGGTCTGGCCCCAGGCGTGCGGGGCGCGAACCGGACCGGCCGGCCGTTCACCGGGGACTTTGCCGGGGAGCTGCTTTACGGGACCCTGATCGAATTCGGCTTCGCGACCGGAACTTACCGGGCCGATCCGAACGACGGCCTGACGCTCGTAGACTGCATGATCACGAATGCGGTCCGGTGCGTGCCGCCTCAGAACAAGCCACTGCCCGACGAAATCGCCACGTGCCGCCGGTTTCTGGAGGGGCGGATCGCGACGCTCGATCGCCTCGAGGCCGTCGTGGCCCTCGGCCGCATCGCGCACGACAGCCTCCTCACCGCCCTTGGGGTGCGGCGCAGCGCCTATCCGTTCGCGCACGGCGCCCACCACGTCATCCGGCCC
>JAEZHL010000368.1 GCA_023416575.1 Pseudomonadota bacterium | reverse complement strand
TCAGGCCGCCTTTTCCATTGCCGGCGTCCAGGCGCCGAGCGATGCGGCGCCGTTCATCTTGGCGCGGTGAGCGAAGGCGCGCTGGCCCGCGGCCACGTTCTCCGGCCGGCCGCCCCAAGCCTTGAGCGCAGCGGCCTGCAGGGCGCGGCCATAGGAGAAGGTGAGCTTCCAGGGCAGGTTGCCCATGGCGTTCATGAGCGACAGGTTCTCCGTCGCCTGCTCGTCGGTCTGGCCGCCGGAGAGGAAGGCGATGCCCGGCACGGCGGCGGGCACGCAGGCCTTGAGGCACTGGACGGTCCGCTCGGCGACTTCCTGGGCGCTCGCCTGAGTCGGGCACTTCTGGCCGGCAATGACCATGTTCGGCTTCAGCACCATGCCTTCGAGCTTGACGCCAGCGTCATAGAGCTCCTCGAAGGTCGTCTTCAGCGTCCACTCCGTAACGTCGTAGCAGCGGCCAATGTCGTGGGCGGCATGCTCGCCATCCATCAGCACCTCGGGCTCGACGATCGGCACGATGCCAGCTTCCTGGCAGAGCGCGGCGTAGCGGGCGAGGGCGTGGGCGTTGGCCTTCACGCAGTTCCAGGTGGGGCATCCGTCGGCAATGGTGATGACGGCACGCCATTTGGCGAAGCGGGCGCCGAGCTTGTGGTACTCGGTGAGACGTTCACGCAGGCCGTCGAGACCCTCGGTGACCTTCTCGATCTTGGAGGTCGGGCCAGCGAGCGCCTTGGCGCCGGTGTCCACCTTGATGCCGGGAATGGAGCCCGTCGCCTTGATGAGATCGACGAGGGGAGTGCCGTCCTTCGCCTTCTGGCGCAGCGTCTCGTCGAAAAGGATCACGCCGGACACGTTCTCGCGCATGGCGTCCGTGGCGCGGAACAGCATCTCGCGGTAGTCGCGGCGGTTGGCCTCGGTGTTCTCGACGTTGATCGAGTCGAACCGCTTTTTGATGGTGCCGGAGCTTTCGTCGGCAGCCAGAATGCCCTTGCCGGGGGCAACCATCGCCTGTGCGATATCCTCGAGCTTTTCACTCATCTCAGTCATGTCTCCTGGGCGTCACGGGGGTTGTTTCGCGTATCGTCTACAGTCAATTTGCTGTGGGAGCCAGGGTGCGACGCGCGGGTTTGCGCATGAAAACGACGGCTCCCAGGGCAATGCCTGGGGCCGTCGCCAGTATCAAAGCATTCCCGCGCATCGGGATCGCGTCAGAGCAGCTTGCCCATCGCGACCGCCGTGTCGATCATCCGGTTGGAGAAGCCCCACTCGTTGTCGTACCACGTCAGCACGCGCACGAGCTTGCCATCGACGATCTGGGTCTGCGTCAGGTCGAAGGTGGAGGAAGCGGGCGAATGCATGAAGTCGATCGAAACGAGCTCGGCGTTGTTCACCGCCAGGATGCCCTTCAGCTCGTTCGCGGCCGCACGCTCCATCGCTTGGTTGATCTCCTCGACGGTCGTCTCGCGCTCGGGGATCAGCTTCAGGTCTACGACGGACACGTTGGGGGTCGGCACGCGGATGGAGGTGCCATCGAGCTTGCCCTTGAGCTCCGGCAGCACGAGACCGACAGCAACGGCCGCGCCCGTGGACGTCGGGATCATGGACATGGCGGCGGCGCGCGCCCGGCGGCGGTCCTTGTGGGCCTGATCGAGGATCTTCTGGTCGTTGGTGTAGGCGTGGACCGTGGTCATGAAGCCAGCCTTGATCCCGCACAGCTCGTTCAGAACTTTCGCGACGGGCGCGAGGCAGTTGGTCGTGCAGGAGGCGTTGGAGACGACCAGGTGCTCAGGCTTCAGCTTGTCGTGGTTGACGCCGTAGACGACGGTCAGATCGGCGCCTTTGGACGGGGCGGAGACGAGGACGCGCTTGGCGCCGGCATCGAGGTGCGCCTTGGCCTTGTCCTTGTCGGTGAAGATGCCCGTGCATTCCATGACGATGTCGATGCCGAGTTCCTTCCAGGGAAGCTTGGCCGGGTCTTTCACCGCAAGCACCTGGATCGGCTTGCCGAGGCCGATGTCCATTTGGTCGCCTTCGACCGTCACGTTTCCAGGATAGGTGCCGTGCACGCTGTCGTACTTGAAGAGGTGGGCGTTATCCTCGGCCGAGCCCAGGTCGTTGATCGCGACGACCTCGACCTCGGTGCGCTTGCTCTCGGCAATT
The DNA here is from genome assembly GCA_023416575.1 of Pseudomonadota bacterium. Taxonomy (GTDB): domain Bacteria; phylum Pseudomonadota; class Alphaproteobacteria; order Rhizobiales; family Hyphomicrobiaceae; genus ZC4RG25. Next base: position 5,505 of record JAEZHL010000368.1, on the reverse strand, counting down.
GCACGCAACACGTTGCGGCCGATGCGGCCGAATCCCGAAATCGCGATCTTGACAGCCATCGTTACCCTCTCCTGGCGAGCGCCTCTGCAGCAGGCCATATGCGCCGTGCTTGCTGGAATGATGTGGCGTTTACATGTTCCCCCGGCGCGGGACTGTCAATGCGCCCTGAGGCCAAGTTGCTGCACTTGCGGTTGACAATCGATCGTTCGTCGTCTGCCGAGTTGACGCGCCGGCGGGCGGCGCCTTAAGGTTTCGCCGAGGCGATGTTCATGGCCGGGGGGCTCTGCGTCGCACGCCAGGGCCATGCCAAATGACGCAGAGGGACCGGCAAAAACGAGCACAACCGGCGGCTGCCCGTGCCACCGGCCGCACGACGCGATCGGGTGCGGCGAGCGCGGTGAAGCTGCAGGTGAGCCCGCTCGAGCAACTCGAGCGCGAGAGAGACGAGCTGCGCATCCAGCTCACGGCCGCCGAGGCCCGTATCAAGCAGCTCGAAGGTCAGCGACTTGACGCGCTGAACCGCATTGATTGGGCCATCGATTCGATTCATAACATTCTCGAGCGAGAAACTTGATTCGAACGAGGCGGCAGCCTCGCGTGCTGCCGATAGGGGGATGGGGCAGGTCTCGGTTACGCTGAACGGGCGTACCTACCGCCTGCGCTGTGAGGACGGCGAAGAGCAGCGCCTGCTTGCACTCGCAGAGCACGTCAGGGGGAAAGTCGATCGGCTGCTGAGCGAATTCGGCCAGATCGGCGACGACCGCCTATTGCTGATGGCCGCATTGCTCCTGACGGACGAGCTGTTCGAGGCGCGCGACCGCATCGCGGCGCTCGAGCCCAAAACCGCATATGCGGACAAGCGCATTCAGTGGGCCGGGTGAGCGTTTCAGCGGCTGTTCGGCTTCGAGCACGGGTCCTCCTCCGCAATCTCTCATTCTTCTGCGCGTGACGTTTTGGGTGCACAGGATTTTTGCGACCTGACGTCGTGACGCACATGGAAGATTGGATTTTTTCGCGCGGCTCAATACATTCGGGGGGCTGCGGGGCCCGTTAGGAGCACACTTTCCCCTGGGCCTATAAGACTCGCTTGGGAGCTGTCCCTGTTCTTGACCGTGGTCTCGAACACATGGCGCCCACCTACATCTGTAGGGACCTGGCGGGATCATCCGCTCCGACGGCCTTCGCGGCACTTATCTTCTGGTCAGTTCCCGCCGCCCTGCGCGCCAGCGGCTCGAGGCGGGGGCTCTCATTCAAGCTGCGGGTGGAAGGGTGGTCGAGATCTCGGCAGTGGCTGCGGCGAAGCAGCACCTCCGCGCGACCGCCCGGCGCATCCGTTCAGACCTTTCAGAGCAATTTCGGCTTGCGGCGTCCGAGGCGATCGCGGCACATGGGATCGGCTTCGCGGGCCTGCCCCCGGGCGCGGTGGTCGCCGGGTTCATGCCGATCGGCGCCGAGATCGATCCGCTGCCGTTGATGTTGCGGCTGGCTGGCATGGGCCACGACCTTGCGCTCCCGGCCATGCAGGGAGAAAGTGCGCCGCTCCGGTTTCAACGCTGGCGGCCCGGTGATCCGCTGGCGGAGAAGGCCTGGGGCATCCGCGAGCCGTTGCCGGCGGCGCCGGACGTCGCCCCGGATGCCATGCTCGTCCCGTTGCTCGCTTTCGACGCCGAGGGCCATCGGCTCGGCTACGGCGGCGGGTATTACGATCGCAGTCTCTCTGCCGCCCGGCGCGCGCGGGCGGTGGTGGCGATCGGACTTGCTTACGATGCGCAGGAAGTGCCGGCGGTCCCCCGCCTCGATTTCGACCAGCGGCTGGATTGGGTGCTCACCCCCTCCGGTCCGCGCAAATGCGTTTAAGGACAATGCGGTTACTCTTTCTCGGTGACATCGTCGGGCGGTCGGGTCGTAAGGCCGTCGTTGAGGCACTGCCGGGCCTGCGCCGGCGCTACAAACTCGATTTCGTCGTCATCAACGGCGAGAACGCCGCCGGTGGCTTCGGCATCACCGAGCAGATCATGGAGGACCTGGTCGGCGCTGGGGCCGATGTGGTCACGCTCGGCAATCACGCCTTCGATCAGAAGGACGCGCTCGTTTTTATCGAACGCCAGCCGCGCCTGCTGCGGCCGCTCAATATGCCGGCGGGAACGCCGGGGCGGGGCTCCGGCCTGTTCCGGGCGGCGAACGGCGCTGACGTGCTGGTGATGAACGCGCTCGGCCGCGTTTTCATGGGAGAGATGGATTGCCCCTTCCGGGCGATCGACCACGAGGTGCACGCCTGCGGGCTGAAGCGCGGCGCGGACGCGATCATCGTCGACTTCCACGCCGAGGCAACGTCCGAGAAGCAGGCGCTCGGCTACTTCCTCGATGGGCGTGTGAGCGCCGTCATCGGCACGCATACGCACGCACCGACGGCCGATTATCGCGCCTTGCCGAACGGTACGGCGTTCATGTCCGACGTTGGAATGTGTGGTGACTACAACTCGGTTCTCGGCATGGACACGGCGGAGCCGATCAACCGCTTCCTGACCCGCATCCCGCGCGAACGCTTTGAGCCGGCGTTGGGACCGGCGACCATCTCCGGTGTCGCGATCGAGATCGACGATGCGACCGGGCTGGCGCAGAAGGTCGGCGTGTTGCGGCTCGGTGGTGTCTTGGCACCAACCGAGCCGCTGTTTTGGATCGAGGAAGAGAGATCTGGCAGGGACCAGTGAGGATGGGCCATTCCGCCCTCACGGTCAGTCAGAGGCAGATGTCGCCTCCGGTCATTGCCGCAGGTGGGCAGCCGACGGCAGGGGGGTGCTGATCACCCCGTACCCGGAGGATTGCGTGTAGTGGTTAACAAAACGTTAACGGATGCGCCAGAATCGGCGCGGTAGGGATTTGACCGGCGCTGCCGATTTGTGACACGTAGACGGAACTGGCACGCGAGCGCCGTCCGGGTTCTCGCGTCGAACCCAATTCAGATCGACGAACACCCATGGCTGGACATTCACAGTTCAAGAACATCATGCACCGCAAGGGCCGCCAGGATGCGGCCCGTGCCAAGGCGTTCGCCAAGCTCGCCCGCGAGATCACGGTCGCTGCGAAAACGGGTCTGCCCGACCCCACCATGAACTCGCGGCTGCGGCTCGCCATCCAGGCGGCGCGCGCGGAGAACATGCCGAAGGATAACATCGAGCGCGCGATCAAGAAGGCGCAGGGCAACGACACGGAGAGCTTCGAGACCATCCGCTACGAGGGCTATGCCCCGGGTGGCGTCGCCGTCATCGTCGAGGCCCTGACCGACAACCGCAACCGCACCGGCGGCGCGGTGCGCGCGGCCTTCACCAAGTACGGCGGCAACCTGGGCTCGACGGGCTCGGTCGCGCACATGTTCAACCGCATCGGCGAGGTCGTCTACGAGCCGGGCGCGGCGACCGCTGAAGCCATGCTGGAGGCCGCCATCGAGGCCGGCGCCGAGGACGTGCAGTCGGACGAGAATGGCCACGCGGTCACGTGCGCTTTCGAGGATCTCGGGACGGTGGCCGCGGCGCTGGAGGAGAAGTTCGGGCAGGCGGCTTCCGTCAAGACCGTCTGGCGGCCGAACCTCTCCACGCAGGTAGACGAGGGCAACGCCCAGACCATCATGAAGCTCATCGCCACCCTCGAGGACGACGACGACGTACAGAACGTCTTCTCGAACTTCGAGGTCGACGAGGAGGTGATGGCGAAGCTGACGGCGGCGTAGATTCTTCTAGCTAGCGCGTCCAAACATGCGGTCGATGGTTGCTCCAAGCCCGTCTTGCCGCCGCATATCCAGTCGGCGCGTCCGCAAGAACTTGGCTATCGCCGACCGTGTTGGCTTCGCCGGAACAGACCCGCCGAATCGGCGGGCCAGTTCCTCAAGTTCTGGAGACTTGACTTGTTTCTTATCCGCTAAGATCTGCTCAACGGCTCGATCAAACGCCTCAGATGAAAAAGCAGCATCCATCAGCAAGGCGACGTATTTCTCTACGACATCTAAGTTGGGTTTCTTATGCGCATTTGTCTTAGGCTTGGCATTGATGGCCCTCACCCGCTTTGCGAGATCGGCAAACGTCAAATCATCGAATTCTTCTAACGCAGTCATTAGGCCATCGAGCTCTCCAGCCTGCTTGGCCACACCCCAACTTCGGAGCGCGGCTTGGAGCTCGCGCAGACCGGTACGGAATTCGGAAACTTTCATAGCCGCTATCTCCTGAACCTAACCCGCTGCTGTATCGCCGCTCCCAATTTCGAAATCGCTTCCCTCGGAGCTGAATCCTGATCATCAAAGATCGCCAAGTCAGACCCAGCCGCTTTGACGAACGACGCTGTTTGGGGGATCCCCTGTCCTCTAAAAACGTGCACATTGTAGATCTGGTGGCGACGCTCAAGGTCAGCAATCATTGTGTTAATAACATCTGATTCTTTGGTGGTAAGGCCATCTGCCCTGTAGGTCCTGTTCGGGACTATCCCCAGCAACGTTGTCGCCGGGAATAGGGCAGGTCTCAACGTCTCGAGCTGTTTCAGAAAACGAATTGCTGCCGGAGCAGATAGTTTATCCGCAATGGTCGGCATGAGGAGATGTGTGCTAGCGCATAACGCCGCTATGAACCCGGTGGTCATACGCGGCGGTCCATCGATTATAACGAGATCAATGTCCTCAAGAAAATTTGGAGACTGCAGCTTGCGATGCAGCTCGTAACGAACATCGCCGTGCTCAGGATTGCGCTGAATTATCCACTCCATCATGAGGCGATTCTCTGTTTCCAGGAAATCCTCATACGCAGCATAAAGCCAGACGTTGTCAAACCGTGGATTCAGTCGCACTGGCATAGCCTTGGCAACTTCGATCCGCTCTTGTGGATCGATTAGATACCTGGATGTTGTCCTATGAGTGTCGTTGTTGGCTGCCGTTAGCAGCATACCGCTGAGGGAGCCCTGGTAATCGAAGTCAATCGCCAGAATATTTAAGGGCTTTCCATCGCATCGGGCTTGTTTGCTGAAGTAGCCAACGAGATTCGCTGCAATTGTGGTTTTTCCCACGCCCCCTTTTAGATTGACGACCGTGATGATCGGGATGCTGTTGTTTATGGTTTGGACGTAGTTGTCAGGTAGCTGCGACTTCCGGAGCCACAGATAAACAGAGTCGTCCAAGCTCGACTTCAATGCCTGAAGTTGCTTGTTGGCCTCATCTAGCCTGCGGTTGATTGACCAATTTCCAAAAAGCTTGCCAGCGGCGAAGCCAGTGCCGAGGCCAGCCAAAACTCCTGACACGAAGCCTGCAACGATGCGGGAGTCGCCACTCAGCACCATCTTAATCCAATCCATTGTCCCCCCTCCGCAGTCCGACAACTGATCATATCCGCACGCGGATGTCTGCGGCTAGGGGTCCAATGCAGCGGATGCTCCCGCGATCTATGCCCGTGCTACCTTCCGGCCATGAACGGCAATTCGATTCGAATCATCGGGATAGATCCGGGGCTGCGGCGGACGGGGTGGGGG
>JAEZHL010000315.1 GCA_023416575.1 Pseudomonadota bacterium | reverse complement strand
AAGAAGCCCTCGGTCTCGCCACTGGCTGGCTGGGTGACGTGCGCCGGAAGGATCCGAGCCGGCTGGCGTTCTTCACGGGCCGCGACCAGTCGCAGGCACTGACCGGATGGTTCGCGCAGCAGTTCGGCACGCCCAATTTCGCTGCCCACGGCGGGTTCTGCTCCGTCAACATGGCCGCGGCCGGCCTCTACACCTTCGGCGGCTCGTTCTGGGAATTCGGCGAGCCCGACTGGGAGCGGACGAAGTATTTCGTCCTCTTCGGCGTCGCCGAGGATCACGCCTCGAACCCGATCAAGACCGCGCTCGGCAAGCTCAAGGCGCGTGGCGTCAAGATCGTCGCCGTCAATCCGGTGCGGACGGGCTATAACGCCATTGCCGACGAGTGGATCGGCATCAAGCCGGGCACGGACGGGATGCTGGCCGGCGCGCTGATCCACGAGGTGCTGCGGACGCAGAACATCGATCTCGACTACCTGGTCCGCTACACCAACGCACCGTGGCTCGTGATCCGCGATCCGGGCGCCGCCGACGACGGCCTCATCGCCCGGGGCGAGAACGGCAAGCCGCTCGCCTTCGACAAGAAGAGCGGCGCCCTCGCAGATGCAACCCTGGCGGATATAGCTCCGGCACTGGTGGGCGAGTACACGCTGGCCGACGGGCGGACGGTCGTGCCGTCCTTCACGCTGCTGGCGGAGCGCTTCCTGTCGGCGGAATACAGCCCGGAGAAGGCGGCGGCGGTGACCGGGGTTCCGGCGGAGACGATCCGGCGCCTGGCGTGCGAGCTGGCGCATACGGCCTTCGAGCAACAGATCAGCCTCGACGTGCCGTGGACGGACTGGGCGGGTCGGCGGCACGAGAAGATGACCGGCCGGCCAGTTTCGATGCACGCCATGCGCGGCATCTCGGCCCATTCGAACGGGTTCCAGACCTGCCGCCTGCTGCACGTGCTGCAGATCCTGCTCGGCTCCATCGATTGTCCCGGCGGGTTCCGCTACAAGCCGCCGTTCCCGCGTCCGACGCCCCCCCCGAACAGACCGGCGGGCAAGCTCGGGACCGTCGCGCCCGGCAAGCCGCTCGCTGGCGCGCCGCTCGGCTTCCCGCAGGGCCCGGAGGATCTGCTCGTCGATGGGGACGGCCAGCCGCTGCGCATCGACAAGGCGTACTCCTGGGACGCGCCGGTCGCCGCGCACGGCCTGATGCACATGGTCATCACCAACGCGGCCAACGCCGATCCGTACCCGGTCGATGTGCTGTTCATGTACATGGCCAACATGAGCTGGAACTCGTCCATGAACGTTCCGGCCGTGCTGCGCTATCTGACAGAGAAGGACGAGGCGACTGGCGACTACAAGATTCCCAAGATCATCTACTCAGACGCCTACTTCTCGGAGATGGTGCCCTATGCGGACCTGATCCTTCCCGACACGACCTATCTCGAGCGCTGGGACTGCATCTCACTCCTCGACCGCCCCATTTCCGAGCCGGACGGTGCCGCCGATGCGATCCGCCAGCCCGTCGTTGAGCCCGATCGCGATGTCCGCCCGTTCCAGACGGTGCTGATCAACATCGGCGCGCGCCTGAAGTTGCCGGGTTTCGTCGACGACAGCGGCGCGCCGAAGTATCCGGGCGGCTATCCCGACTACATCGTGAACCACGAGCGCGGGCCGGGTATCGGCTCGCTGGCAGGGTTCCGGGGGGCCGACGGCAAGAGCTACGGCAAGGGCGCGCCGAACCCGAAGCAGCTCGAGGAGTACGTCGCCAACGGCTGCTTCTATCAGCATCACCTCGCGCCCGAGCAGCGCTTCTACAAGCACGCCAACAAGGCCTACCTCGATTGGGCGAAGGAGGTGGGCTTCATCGGCGCGGCCGATCCCGTCATTTTCCAGCTTTATCTCGAGCCGCTGCAGAAATTCAGGCTCGCGGCGCGGGGCCATGGCGCGGTGCAGCCGCCGGACAGCCATCGCCGCCGCGTCGAGACCTTCTTCGACCCGATCCCGTTCTGGTATGCGCCGTTTGAAGGCGCCATGCTCGACGAGGCCGAGTTCCCGCTGCATGCCATCACGCAGCGGCCCATGCACATGTATCACTCGTGGGGATCGCAGAACGCCTGGCTGCGGCAGATCACGGCAGAGAACCGGCTCTACATCCATCGCGACCGCGCCCGTGCGCTGGGGATCGGCGATGACGACTGGGTGTGGATCACGAGCGCCATCGGCCGGGTGAAATGCCAAGTGCGGCTGATGGAAGGCGTCAACCCCGACACGGTGTGGACCTGGAACGCCATCGGCAAGCGGTCCGGGGCCTGGGGGCTCGCTCCCGATGCACCGGAGGCGAAGCGCGGCTTCCTGCTCAACCATCTCATTTCCGAGCTGCTGCCGGAGCGCGCGGGCGGCTACCGCTTCTCCAACAGTGATCCGGTGACGGGGCAGGCGGCCTGGTACGACCTCAGGGTGCGCATCGAGCGGGCCAAGCCCGATGAAGCCGGCGAGAGCTGGCCGCGCTTCGAACGGCTCGTCAATCCCGAGGGTGACGTGCGCGTTGCCGTCTCCTCCTTCGGCGCCGAATTCCGGGAGGCCGCACGATGACCACGCTGCCGCAGAGCACCGCCAAGAAGCTCGGCCTCGTCATCGACCTCGACACGTGCGTCGGCTGCCAGGCCTGTGCCACGAGCTGCAAGGAATGGAACACCGGCGGCTATTCGGCGCCGCTGACGGATCAGAATCCCTACGGCGCCGACCCGCACGGCGCATGGCTCAACCGCGTTCACGGCTACGAGGTAGGGGAGGGGGCGACGAGCCGCACGGTGCATTTCCCGCGCTCGTGCCTGCATTGCGAGACGCCGGCCTGC
>JAEZHL010000297.1 GCA_023416575.1 Pseudomonadota bacterium | reverse complement strand
ACGATGAACACGCCGGCAGCGACGGCAGTCACGCCGGCGGTTCGTAGCGCCTGCGGCGACGTTTCCGCCGCCGCATTGAGCAGGCGCTCCGCGAAGTTGGGCGCTGCGGCCCACAGCAACCCCTCGATCACGAGAACGAGGCCGAGGGCGACAGCGAGGTCGGTCATTGCTTCGGCAACGCGATGCTCTGGTTCGTTGTTCCGGGTGCCGTGGCCGACTTGCTCCCCGGCGGGGTGATCGACTCGGAGAAGTACCGGAAGAAGTCGCGGAAGGTCGGTGAGTCAGGTGAAATCACCAGTCTCGTGTCGCCCCGCCGCAAGGCTGCCTCGTAGGCCTCCATGGAGCGCAGGAACTGATAGAACTGCGGATCCTGGCTGAACGCCTCGTTGGAAATCCGCGCCCGCTCAGCGTCGCCTTCACCGCGCATCCGCCGTGCGTCACGATCGGCCTCGGCGCGCATGACGGTCACCTGGCGGTCGGCTTCGGCGCGGATACGCCGTGACTCCTCCTCGCCTCGTGCGCGGAATTCCGCGGCCTCGCGCTGACGGTCGGTCTTCATGCGCTCGTAGATCGAAGCCGAGTTCTGCGGCGGAAGGTCGGCGCGCTTGATGCGGACGTCGACGACCTCGATGCCGAAGTTGCGGGCTTCCGTGTTGACCTGCTGCTGAATGAGATTCATCAGCTGCTGGCGCCGATCACGCACTGCGTCCGCGAACGTGGCCGAGCCGAGCACGCGCCGGAGCGAGCTGTCCAGGATCGGACCGACGCGCGAGCGCACGCCCGTGTCGTTACGCACCGTCTGATAGAAGCGCAGCGCGTCGACGATCTTGTAACGGGCGAAGCTGTCGACGATCAGCCTGTTCTGGTCAGAGGAGAACAGCTCCTGCGGGCTCGTGTCGAGGTCGAGAATGCGCTTGTCGAAGTACTCGACGGTCTCGACGATCGGGAGCTTCCAGTGGAGGCCAGCCTGATCGATGATCCGCTTGGGCTTGCCGAACTCCAGGACCAGAGCCTGCTGGTGCTGATGCACGATGAAGATCGAAAGATAGGCCGCCGCCGCGCCGAGACCGAGCACGACGAGGGCAGCAATCATGAGTTTGCGCATGATCAGGACCCCCTCACTGCGGCTTTCTGGACTGCAACTGATCAAGCGGCAGGTACGGCACGACACCCTGGTTGCCGTTGCTGTCGATGATGACCTTGTCGGTCGATGACAGCACCCGCTCCATGGTCTCGAGATAGAGACGCTGGCGCATGAGATCCGGCGCCTTGCGGTATTCCTCGAGCACGTTCAGGAAGCGATCGGCCTCACCGTGGGCCTCGGCGATCACGCGCTCCTTGTAAGCCTGCGACTCCTGAAGAATTCGCTGCACCTCACCACGGGCTTCGGGGATGACCTTGTTCGAATAGGCGAGCGCCTGGTTCTGGATGCGGCGCTGATCGATTGCGGCCGCGGCAACGTCGCGGAATGCGTCGATGACTTGCGCCGGAGCCTCGGCCCGCTGCATCTGAAGCTGGGTGATGTTGATACCCGAATTGTAGCTGTCGAGCGTGCGCTGCAGCAGCTCACGTACATCCTGTTCGATCTGCGACCGCTTTTCGGTCAGAACGTCCTGGACCCTGCTCTTGCCGACCACGTCGCGCATCGCGCTCTCGGCAACCTCTTTGACGGTCTTCTCGGGGTTCTGGATGTTGAACAGGTAGGCCGAGGCGTCCTTGATGTTCCAAAGCACGACGAAGCCGATGTCGACGATGTTCTCATCGCCCGTCAGCATCAGGCTTTCCTCGAGCAGGTCCTGATTGGCGCCCGGCCGGCGCGCATCAGTCGCACCGCGGAACCCGATCTCGGTGCGGTTCGCCACCGTCACCTTGGGCAGGCGGACTTCCTCGATCGGATACGGCAGGCGGAAATGCAGGCCCGGGGGCTCCTGGCGTTCGAACTTACCGAAGCGCAGGACGACACCAAGCTCGTCCGGCCGCACCGTGAAGGTGAACGCGTAGAAGCCCACGATGGCGAGCGCGACCGCCGAGAGCAGAAGGATCAGCGGCCCGGGAACGCCCGAGCCATGCATCACCTGCTTCATCTTGTCTTGGCCGCGCTTGAGGATCTCCTCGAGATCAGGCTGGTTTCCGCCGCCACCGCCGGGGCCCTGGCCCCAGGGGCCGCCGCCACCGCCGCCGCTCTTCCAGCCACCGCCACCGCTACTTTGATTGTTCCAAGGCATCGATTATGCTTTTCCGTTTCCTGCTATGTCCTGGAAGTGTCGAGATGCGCTCGCCGCCGGAAGCGGGACGCAATCTCCCTGAATATGTGACCTTGCTTATAGGGCACACCCTACGCCTGCGCAAATTGACTCTGCCGAATGTGGTGCGGCCCAGAGGACGTTCAAGCACATGAGTTAAGTCATGCTGTCGCTAAGGTTCACGCTTTGCGGAATTATTGTTGAGCCGCGCGTGTCAGCAGCTGCGGGTATATTACGACCATGGGCCTGATTAGCGACCGGGCGGGGATGAAAAGCCTCGATTGATCAATGGGTCCCGCCGCGGCGACCTGATCGTGCCTGGCCAAGGTCAACGGAGAAAGGTGACAGAGAAGCGTGGCTAGGAGGGGATCCAGAGATTTGGCAGAGGGGGCGTCCCTAGAGCGGAGATCTGCCCTGGCGCTGACTTCATTTTGATCTGTGACGACGACATCATGCGGAATGCGACGTAAATCGCTCCTGAAAACCTCATTGGCTTATTGCGGACCTGATCGCGCCTCGTAGCCGTAGTCGCTCGCTGCTGACGTGCCGTGACGGCACCACGGCTCACGGCGCAGCTGATCAAAAGACCGCCCCGACCACCAGCGCCCTCATTGTCAGTGACTTAAGGCGATGCTGGTTGGCGCGCCAGGACGAGCAGGGTGCAAGGAAACTCGTCCATCGGGCCGCGGGGCAGTGCCTCGCGTGAGACTTCGTGCCATTCGTCCGAAGCTATGGCAGGCAGGAATGTGTCTCCATGGGGTGAGCCGTGGACACGGGTCAGGTAGAGGCGCTGGGCCTGTGGCAGTGCCTCGCGGAAGACCTCCGCGCCGCCGATGACCATGATTTCCTGCGTACCCCTGGCAATGGCAAGAGCTTCGGCCTCGGCGATGGCGGCAGCCAGGGTCGGCTTGACGATCACACCTTCGGCCTGAAAAGCCGGATCGCGGGTCATGACGATATTGTCACGGCCATCCAAGGGCTTGCCGATCGACTCGAACGTCTTGCGCCCCATGATCACCGGCTTGCCCATCGTAAGGCGCCGGAAAAGGCGCAAGTCCGATGGAATGCGCCATGGCAAGCGTCCGCCGAGGCCGATCACCCCGTTCTCGGCAGCAGCGACGACAAG
>JAEZHL010000206.1 GCA_023416575.1 Pseudomonadota bacterium | reverse complement strand
CCTCAGGTGCTGAGGGCTCACTTCAGATAGTATTTACAATGCGGCGGCCCCCTCGGCCGCAGCATTTTTGCTTGCGGACCGGTGAGTAGGGCACAGTGCGCGGCTGCGACGCTAGCATTGTGCTCAGGACACGAACCGAATACAGGTGTGGGTTCTATCAAGGGGGAGACACAATGAACCAGACTTGCCACACGAAGCGCGCCTATGTTGCGCCGACGCTGGAGCGTCGCGGCCAGCTGAGTCAGATCACTGCTGATGCATGCCCTGTTAGCGGCTGTGGGGAGGTCTGACCTCAGGTGCTGAGGGCTCACTTCAGCCAATCTCTATTCAGCACTGACGGCTAGGATTGCTGCGGCCTCCTCGGCCGCAGATTTTTTGCTCGCGGAGCCACAGGCGAATTCACGCCGGGCCGACGGGCTCATCCGGCGCGGGCATCGCTTCAGTCCCGCGGCTGCAGCAATTGCATTTGTAATGCGGCGACTTCAATGCACGTCGAAATTAGCCGCTCGCCCGAGTGCATGGGTAGCCGGTCGATTCCAGACGTTGGCCACTGAGGGACTGATTGCGCCGTTTTCTCTCACCACAATCCCCTGCCTTACATCGGCGAATTCTGCCTCGGCGAGATAATGCTTGAAATGAGCGAAGAGCGATCTTCCGTCACGATCGGCGGCGAATTGTCTTTTCAGTTCATAACGGGCGCTTGCGAAGAAGTCCCTGGCGGCCCACTGGGTCGATAGCCATTGTGGCCACGGCGTTTGCCGGACGAACTCCACGTACTGGCGATATTCGTCGCCCGGCCTGAGAAAGCGCCTATTTCTGCCGAATCGCTTCCAGGGTTTTCCTGGACCGGCATGGTGCACGATCGCGGGGACGATCAAGTCTCGGAAGGCTGGCGGCAATGGTGGACGAAAATTCCAAATGGGCGAAAGCTCGACAAGATCGCCGTCGAGCACGGCGTTGAGGGCGTCCTCCTCGGGGAAAAAACAGATCGAGGGGTTCTGCCGGATGAACGCCAACGTGCGCGCGGTGAGATCGTGGCGGACCCAGTTTTCGGTTTCCATCAGCATGACGCCGGCGTTGAAATAGCGGTAGGGAAATGTCATTCCCAACGCCTTGAAATGGCCTTGCCACCACTTCCATTCGTCCGGCGGTGAAGCAGCCGGTATCCGGGCGGCAGGCACCGCGGCGAGCGCACGATCGCCCATATCCAGGTCGAACAGCGTGCTTACATCGGCATGGATGGTCAGGTCTGCATCCAGATGCAGGACCTTTCGATACCGACCAGCAAGGTGCTCGGGTACGAGAAGCTTCATGACGGCGGCGATCGAGAACCGTCGCATCAAGATCTTGATGTCGCTGATCGAATTCGTGTTCAGGTCGTGACAGAACACGATCCCGCGTCCGCGTGCCCATTGCCGATGCGTGTCGGTCACGTCTTCGCCAGGGGCGAAAATGATGGTATCGAAATCTGAGCCGCCCCTTGGGGCCGCCTTCCGCACGGCATCGGCAACGAACAAGGCGGGGATGAGCATGCGTGCGTCGACGGAAAGACAAACCGCATTTCGAGCCCCAGCCATAATCACCACCTTCGATCGTGTGTGAATTGCGATGCAATGCAATCAGGAGTAGCGCAGATGTGACTTGCTCGCCAGATCGTGCGGTGGGGATGGCATCCGCCGCCCACCGATTAAACCGACTGCAGGAATGGCGCTGAGGCCTGATAATCACAGTGCCGCAGGATCCAGCGGACTGCTCCACAGCAATAGTGCGCCCATGCCATTCGCTCGGTTGACCGATGTGAGAAAGAAGTGCTTTCAACTAAGGGTTGCGCAAAGATTGTCGCGCACGTGGGATGGGCAGCATCGAGTCATCATTCATGCGACTGGATCTAATTCCGTCGACGGCTCGGATCGTCGACCTGAGAACGAAGCGCTTCCTCGATCATCAAGAATTCTCCCGTGCCGTCGTCTGGCGCAGCAACGTGCTTCGCGGCGCGGGTGTGGATCGCGACGATATCGTCGCCATCTGCCATCGGGATGGGCCATCGCTGCTCGTCGACCTCTTCGCGGCGTGGGAGATCGGGGCCGCAGCACTCGTAATCTCGCCATCACTGACGGGGTTTGAGCGCAATCGCATCGTCGGCTGGGTGAAACCGGCCTGCTGGATCGGCGATGCCGCCGTGGTCGGCACTCCGTTCCTGTCACCTGAGCTGCCGCGCGACGTGCCCGTGCTCGAGCGGCTTCAGCCCACGCTCATCCCGGCGGGCGACGCGCGTGCGCTCATCCTCCTGACGTCCGGCAGCACGGGATTGCCGAAGGGGGTGGTGCTCAGTCATCGGGCGCTCAGGGCGAGGTTGCATGCGAACGTGCGTCATATCGGTAAGCCTCTGGCACTCACGCTCGTGCCGCTGCCGCTGCATTTCGGACATGGCCTGATCGGCAATGCGCTCTCGGCTTTGATCGCTGGGGGCACGGTCCTGCTTTGGCCGGAGCCGGGTGTCGATGGCCTGGCGCGCCTGGGAACAATCATCGATGAGCAGGACGTGTCGTTCCTGAGCTCGGTTCCATCGATGTGGCGCATGGTGCTGAAGCTCTCGAAGCCAGGGGCCAAGGGAACCCTGAAGCGGATTCACGTTGGCTCGGAGCCGCTTTCGGGCGGGCTATGGAAGGGAATCTGCGACTGGGCCGGGACGCGATGCGTCTTCAACATGTACGGCATGACGGAGGCTGCGAACTGGATCGCGGGGGCGAGCGCCGAGGACGGATTCACGGACGGCGCGGTCGGGCGGCCCTGGAGTGGAGATTTGCGGGTGCTGCGGGAAGACGGCAGCGTGGCGGAGACGGGCTTCGGGGAAGTCCTGCTCAGCGATCCGGCGCTCATGAGCGGCTATCTCAACGATCCGGAAATCACGGCAGCTGCTTTTCACGGCAGCTGGTTCCGGACCGGTGACATCGGCGAGATCGATGCCGGTGGCCGGTTGCGCATTCTCGGCCGCAGCAAGCATCAGATCAACCGCGCCGGCATCAAGGTGACGGCGGAGGAAGTCGAGCTTCTCATCGAGCAGCACCCCGCCGTCCAGGAGGCGTGTGCGTTCGGGCTGCCAGACCCGGTATCGGGGGAGATCGTTGCAGCCGCGATCGTGCTGAAGGACGGCTCTGCCCTCAGCCAGCCGGACCTGCTGTCGTGGTGCGCAGAGCGTCTGCGCAAGGAGGCGGTGCCGTCGCGCATCATGCTCCTGCCTGCGTTGCCGCGTAACGATCGCGGCAAGAAGGTGAGGAGTGCGGTTCTGGACATGGTGCAGGGAACCCGGGGGTGGGCAGCATGACGGAGACTTGGAAGCCCGGACAGCCGATCCGACTGGAAACGCCTCGTTTCCAACTCGATAGCCTGACGCGGCTGCAGGTGGTGTGGAACACGTTCCACTGGACCAAAGATCCAGCGATCATGAACCCCTTCGGTCTCGAGGCGGGCACCTGGACGCGGCGGTCGTGGTACCGCCGGTATCGCAAGCTGAACAATCGCCGCAAATTCGCTTTCGGAATTCGCCCGAAGGGCGAGTCCAAGCTGATCGGCCTCGAAATCGTGGACGTCAGCGGCCATAATGTTGCCAGCCTGTCGGTGCTCATCGGCGACCGCGATTGGTGGGGCCGCGGCGTGGTCCAGGAATCGCGCAAAGCTGTCATCAACTTCATGTTTGAGAAGGTCGGTTGTGTACGCGTCTGGGGGACGCCGTCATCGCGCAACTTTCCCTCCATTTTCAATTACCAGAAGCTGGGTTTCACCTGCGAAGGTGCCCTCCGCCAGCAGGGCTTCGATCCGGCAACGAAGCAGCGCACGGACTTCATCGTATTTGCAATGCTGCGGGATGAATGGCTGGCAAAGCACGGGCAGCAGCAGGGGGCCACGGCATGATGGACGGTGGAATGAACGGCGAAATGCTCGGCATGGAGGCGAGGGCGCTGGTCGCGCATGCTCTCGAACGGTCGATTGACGAGATCGAGGCGGATGGCGCCCTCGGCGAGGTGCCCGGCTGGGACAGCCTGGGGCATATGCGCATTGTGCTGAGCATCGAGGAAAGGCTCAAGCGGCCGCTGGCTGCAACCGAAGTCGTGGCGCTCAAGAGCGTCGCTGACATCTCCGCGTTGCTCGCTCATTGCAACGGAAAGTCATCATGAGTTGATCCGCGATGGTTCTGCTCTCACCGATTATGCTTCATCGCCCCGCTCGTGCGGGGCGATTTCGTTTCTGCCGCTTGGGATGGGCGCATCTGCGAAGGCATTCATCGAGACCTGGGATTTGGCCGGCATGGCGCCGGGAATTTGTGTGACTGCGGAGCAACAGATCTGCGCTCGTTCGCCGTTATTTGAAATGCAACCGGGGATTGTGAGTGGTTTAGTATTCAACCGCAGAGGTGACTCAGTTATGAGTTGTAACTGTTTCGACTCGACAGAAGGAGGCACCTATGAAGCGTTCCTACGAGAAGCCCGCCGTCATGAAGCGCGAGCAGCTGGCCAATGTTACGGCGAAGGGCAATATCAGCCCGTTCTTCAAGAGCTATCCGAACTAATAAGTCGGTGATGCTGATAAGGAACGTAACCGCCATTCTCTGAATGGCGGTTTTCCTGATCCTAAGGCGCCCTTCACTTTCATGAAGGGCGCCCTTTTTTATTTGGAATGATCGAAAAATAACTCAGTTGGGCGCTCGTTTCGGCTACGGCCGCAAACCGATGTAATTCTCTGCCAGTGCCACCTGCGCGGCGCGTGAGCTGCCGAGATAATCGAATTCCGCTTCCTGCAACCGCCGGGCGAAAGCGTCCGCGCCCGGAAAGCGATGCAGGAGCGATGTCATCCACCACGAGAAGCGCTCCGCCTTCCAAACGCGGGCGAGCGCGCGGGCAGAATAGCTTTCGATCTGATTGCTGCGATTTGTCT